>JAWOMQ010000170.1:0-13280 GCA_033852415.1 Bacteroidota bacterium | reverse complement strand
CCGAGCCACGACGATTACCCCTCAATACAGGACGTTGACCCGTGTCTTATTACACGAAGTGTCACGAAGGAACGCACGAAGGTACACGAAGACGTTCTCCTCTTCGTGGCTCTTCGTATCCTTCGTGTAATGCTTTTGACCAAGCCAAAACGATTACCGCTCAATACAGGACGTTGACCCGTGTCTTATTACACGAAGTGTCACGAAGGAACGCACGAAGGTACACGAAGACGTTCTCCTCTTCGTGGCTCTTCGTGTCCTTCGTGTAATGCTTTTGACCGAGCCACAACGATTCCAGCTCATTACAGGACGTCGACCTCTGTCCTATTACACGGAGGTTCATAGACGCAAGCTAAAGCTTGCGGCTACCGGGAATTTCCCCAGCCACCAAGCACCAACTTGTCATTCTGTACCTGATGCGGAGTCCATCCCGGGCAATGTCATGGCTACAATGGATCCGCGCTTACGCGTGAATGACAAGCGGGTGTGCTTTGCTACCGCTCCCCGCCTTCACGCGGACAAGTTTCCCGGGAATGGTCGGGGTTAGAACAACCTTCTGACAGCCTTTATGAATCCTTTGAACAGGGCTCCAAGAATCGGGAGATTTCCTTTTGCGAGTTCCTTCATTACAAATAGCAGCGTCATTCCGCCAATACACCATGGTATGCTGAACCAATGGTACCACCGGGCGTAACGCTTGAAGAAGATCAGGTTATGTTCGACCTTGAGCTGTGTCTTATACGGCGTCAATCCTCCCCCGCTGAACGAGGAAACTTTGTGCCATAAATGCGCCCCGGGAACATAGACCAGGCGATATCCCGCCCGGAGGATTCTGTAGGAGAGGTCAGCATCTTCAGAATAGATTGGGTGGTATATCGGATCGAAAAGCCCAACTGATTTCAGTACCGATGCTCTGATCATCAAGGCACATCCGGTAATGTATTCCGTATCCCCACTCTCATCGTAACCACCATGGTCTGTTTCACGGAGTCCTCGGTGAGAAATGACACCCGTCCAAAAATTTATCCTGCCGCCAGCATACCAGAGTTTTTGAGGTTCAGAATAATAGTAGATTTTTGGTGACAGCGCACCGATATGCGCATCTGAGGCAGCCACAGACATCATCTGATCAAGCATATCGGGTGCAACGGCAATATCGTTATTGAGAAGAATAATCCATTCAACCCCGCGCTCAAGCGCAAAACGCATGCCAACGTTATTTCCTCCGCCAAAGCCGAGATTGCTTCCATTCTCTATGAGATCGATTTTGGGAAATCGTTCCCGGACCATCGCCTGGCTGCCGTCGTTCGAGCCGTTGTCGACAACCACCGTGCGAACCGCAGGATATGTGAGCTTGCTCATCGACGCCAACGTCTCGGAAAGGAGTTCACACCCGTTGAGATTCAACACAATGCAATAGATGGTAGGTCTGGCCGCGGTCATCACGCTCGCGGGAGATGTTTAACAAGAATGTCGATAATCCTGGACGCGGATTTCCCATCCCCGTATGGATTCGCCCTTGCCGCCATTTCCCTGTAAGCCGCCTGATCCGTCAACAGTGTATTTGCTTCACGTTCGATGGATACACGATCTGTTCCGACAAGCTTTGCTGTCCCGGCGTTGATCGCCTCGGGTCTCTCCGTAGTGTTGCGGAGCACGAGCACAGGCTTTCCCAGCGTTGGAGCCTCTTCCTGTACTCCACCCGAATCAGTCATGATCAAATAGGATTTGTTCATCAGCTGCACGAAAGGACGGTACTCCATGGGCTTCAGCAGATGCACACGCGGGACGCCCGCCAGAATTTCCTTTGCAGCTTTCTGAACATTAGGATTGGGGTGAACCGGGTAGATCAACTCAACTTCAGGATGTGTTTCCACAATCTGGCGGCACGCTAAAAATACGGTCCTCATCGGATCACCAAAATTCTCCCTCCGATGGGAAGTCAGAAGGATCACTTTACGTTTCGAATAGTCGATAGACCGGAGCGGTTCCTCAGAGAATGTGTAGTTTGGGTCGACGATCATCAGGAGTGCATCAATGACCGTATTCCCGGTAACAAAAATCTTCTCAGCGGTAATCCCCTCGCGCATCAGATTATTCTTCGCCCACTCTGTCGGAGCGAAATGGAAGTCAGTGAGGCGGGTCGTAATCTGGCGGTTCATTTCTTCGGGAAACGGGTTGTACTTGTTCCACGTTCTCAAACCGGCTTCCACGTGACCGACCGGGATTTTCAGGTAAAAGGCGGCGAGACTTGCGGCAAACGTCGTTGTGGTGTCTCCTTGAACCAGAAGCACATCGGGCCGTTCCTTTTCGAGCACTGGTTTGATATGGTTGATGACGGAGCTCGTGACGTGAAACAGATCCTGATTTTCACGCATGATGTTCAGGTCATAATCCGGCTTGATCTGAAATACGCCCAACTTCTGGTCGAGCATTTCACGATGCTGAGCCGTGACGATAACGATGCTGTTCAGTCCGCGCCGTTCCGCTTCCTTGACGACCGGAGCCATTTTTATTGCTTCAGGTCTCGTTCCGAATACGATTGCGATTTTCATTTTTTTCCAGGTTAAGATTCAGGGAGCATTGAATGACCATAAGTGTGCAAGGATGACAGAGGATCGGAAAACCAGAGCCTCAATCGGGAGAAAGCCATAATAATCATTCATGGCGGCCCTCGACCAGCTCTTCAATTGTCTGTACAAAATGCTCCCAGGAGTACTTGACCTTTTCCCTTCTCACCCCTTCAACCAGCTTTCCTTCCAGATTCTCGTCATAAAACCGGACAATCGCTTGCGAAAGCTCAGCGGGATCATTCGGACGGACGACTAATCCGGTCTCCTGATCGATCACAATTTCAGCCAAACCACCGACATCGGTCACAATGAGCGGTTTGTCAAAATTATACGCTATTTGCGCGATGCCGCTCTGGGTTGCAGAGAGGTATGGAAGAACCACGACATCAGAAGCAGAAAAATAGACTGCAACGTCCTGGTTGGAAACATACTCTGGAACGAACCGAACCACATCTTCCAGACTCAGCTCCTTCACTCTATCACGATATTTTTTCTCATCATCATAAAATTCTCCGACAACAAGAAGAAGTATCTCAGCAGCGGATCCATACTGCTCGCGAACGTTTTTCATTGCCTCTAACAGCACCATCAATCCCTTATATTGCCGGACGTAGCCGAAGTACAGAATCACCCGTTTTGCGTGGATGGCAAGCTGCTCACGGGCTTGATGCCGCGGGAGGGCGAAACCAAAATTCTCGTAGACGGAGTGAGGGACTTTCCGATAGACTGCGTGTGGAAAGTTCTTGAGAAGATCTTCTTCAACCGCAGTTGATTGAACAATGAAATAGTCCACATGTTTGAAAGCGTAGCGCGTGAACACAACATCCCCGGGGCGACGCTCATGGGGGATGACATTATCGCAAATGAACAACACCTTCGTCTGAGGTTGTTGTTTCACAACCGTGGCAATCGTCCCGAAACACGGACCGAAGAAAGGGAGCCAGTACTTGAAGATGACAAGATCGGGCTTCTTTCGTTTGATGATCCTCCCTACTCGCGCCCAGTTCAACGGATTAATAGAGTCGATGAGTTGCGGGGCGGGCAACGCGTCAGGGGGAGCATTTTCTTCCGTTTGGGATTTTCCTGGGAAGAATATGCCGGGATACTGTCTCTTGAACGTAATAATCTCAACCGAATGATTCCGGCGCAGATATTTCGCCAGGAGGGCATTGAAATGCGCTATGCCCCCGCGCAGTGGATATGCAGTACCAACGATGACAACGTGCATTGTACTTGTCAGTGAATCAATAAAGGTCGTGCTTTTTCAAGGAAATTGTCAACGACGACCGAACTCGCTTGCCGCGATTGCAGGTAGACGCCAAAATAGGCAACCTGGGCGACTTCAAGCGCCTCGAAATCGTTGACCCCTGCAGCGTTGATCCCTTCGTTCAGAGGTGCAATCTCGCGCGCCGCCGCTTCAAAATTCCTCGTGAACAGCAAACTCTCGGCCAGCCCCTTCACCGCGGAGGCATTATACGCATCCTGCTCAAGTGCCTTCCCAAAATACGAAATCGCCCTCTCACATTCCCGGTTCGACAACAAAGCAGCTCCTAATTTGTACTCCAGGAAACCGAGCTCGAAATCCGGTTTCGACGCATGTGGTTCCAGCTGCTTAATGATGCGCTCTCTTTCCGCAATCTCTTGCTGCCTGTCGGGGATGAGTGAACACCCCACGTTAACCATGTACGCCGAACCCGAGTAGTAGCTCTTGAATCCCCATACGCCGAGATTCCTGAGACGGTCGGCCGCCAATGCTTCGTTTGAATTAACATAGAAAAATGCAAGCGGAATAAGCGCCAATCCCATCGTTACACCCAGCAGTGTGTGTGCTTGCGGATGGGGAGATTGGAACCAGGGTTTTGCGAGTGCAATTCCCAGGAACGTCAGAGAAGGAGCGATCAACGCGAGCATGTCCCAATCACGCATCGGTGTCAATAACGGATCAACAGTGAAATCAAACAGCATAAAGTAGAATACCGCAAGTGTGTAAAAAACAACACGCGGCGAAGACCAGCCGGAGAACCTCCAATTGACTAGCGAAAAGACAATCACTATAAGAATGCCAGGAGAGACCGCAAGCAAAATCTCCTGAATAATGTCGCTGAAATGGGAAAGCGAAAATAGTGTGTAACCATGCGGTTCGCGAAGATTATTGAAAATGGGCAAAAAGATCTTTCTTGCCTTTTCCGGGTTATCTCCCGTTTCGAACTTGTACGCATGGAAAACAAAAATGTAAACGACAGCCATGATGCCAATTGACACCAAAATGCCTGCCACAAGCGCTCCTGGCCGGTACCATCGCTTCAGCACATTGTATCGCTCCCCACACCTGGTGAGCAGGGCGTATAAGAGAGCAGGCGCAAACAATACCATCTCAACGTGCAACTTTATTCCCACGATGAATATGAGAATCATCCATAGCAGTGTGTTCTTGCCGTCAAAGAATTTCCATGCGAGGATAAGAAAAGCAAACATGCACAGATACACCGGAGTGTAATCTTCGACATAGCCGAAAAACAACTGATTAACTCCTGCGAAAAATGCGGCAAAGAGGATAAACAGTTTCCAGAGAGGTGAGCCGTCAACCGTAAGTCCAAACCATCCTGCAAGCAGAATGAAAAAGCCACCCATCACAGCGCTTGCAATTTCGTATACCTCACGCTGGTCGAGACCCGTAAGGAAGGAAATTCCCTGGTGGATATAACGTGTCAACGGCTCAAAATCATGCCAGCCAATGACGTCAGCCAGAGTATACTTCTTGCCCGCCAGAATGAGAAGCAGGGTCCTAGTATCACCGTACATGTTCGTCGAGATCCGCGCACTGTAGAACACCAAACTGCCAAGGACGGCGACAGCGCAGAGGGCGATGTAGTGCGGTGCCCGGAGCCGGGCGGAATAGGGAACAACCTTAAGCATGTAGGGAAAATACTTCCTGGAAAATACAGGCAGTGCCAGTAGCAAAATCATCAACCCAAATCGGAATGGCAGAGGGAGAAAAGCAGCAATGTGAATGCCCCAAAGAAATGAATCAGGGAAAAGTGCACCAAACACCAAGAGAACCAGAAAAACAAAATAGAGAAACCATACGAGTGCGGACCCCAGCCACAGTTCCGGTCCCCCTTCCAGAGCCGATCCGCTATTTTGCGGGCGTAATGATAACATCTTCGGCGAACATGTTCTCAAAGCGTTTTCCCCTGATGACCCAACCGCTGTATACGGATCTCTGCCGCCGGATCGTCACCCGCCCAATAATTGTGTCTGCAGCATCACTGATGAGGCGATACGTGAATTTCAGGGTGGAGTCTGACGTGTTCCGGAACCTCCATTCGACTGCATTCCCTCTGAACCCTTCTTGCGCAACTATCGTCCGCACACTCAAGGAGACCTCCGGCAACCCGGTAAGGGGCCGCGGCGCTGACCATTGCTGGCTGTACGCGCCCACTGGAAGAACCAGAATATCCAAAATGAATGCGCAAAAGATGAGACTCGACCGAAGCATGAGGGTCAGGAAGCCGTAGGCTGGAGACGCGTTTTCCTCGACCGGCGGGACAAAACAACCATTCCGACGATCGAGAAGAGGACGGTCGCGGCGCTTATAGCGGCGCCGGTATAAAAACTCTCTGGTCTGAACAGTAATTCCACATGATGATCCCCCACCGTTACCGGCGTTGCACGGAGGCACCAGTCTGCCCGATAAATCGGTTGTTCTTTTCCATCGACGAAGATCTCCCATCCGGGGTAATAGATTTCGCTTACCACGAGGATCGCTCTCTTCCTTGCCGAAAGATCCATCGTTATCCTGTTGAGATCGTAAGACGTAATGTTGACCTGCCCTGCTGTTGCAGTGTCTGCCGTGTCAGTCGCAAAGTGAGGATCTTCTTCAAGGAGGACTTCTTGTAGCGGTTTAAACATTCCGCTCTCCATATAAGATCGCTCATCAGCTTCTCTACTGAACACTTTGATATTAGTCACCAAAAATGCCCTGGGTGTATAATTCGCTGCCTGTTGGATACCCATCGTTTGGCTTGCGGTGTCTATTCTTATCCGATACTTCGCATTAAGGACATCGTAGCTGGATGGGCCCACCGGATAGTTGCGCTGGAGAGCAAGCGGCGTGTAGCCTTCGAGTGTGAAGATCCGGTCAACCATGCCCTGGTTCCGATCCAGGAGCATCGCTCCACCGAGGCGGGTGTTGATCCTGAAATACTCCGTCTTTCCTTCCTCTTTCATCATATTGACCAGATCTGCTCCGCGGCTATAATATGTATCGGGATTCGTTTGCCCGTTATTCTGTTCGAATCCAAAAATATTCATGTCGATGAAGTGAAGGAGAATAAGAAGCACAAGGAGAGTCGAAAGAGAAATGGTCTTGCGGAGATATGCGAAGAAAATCCCACAGGCGATGAGCATCATGATCATCCCAAGGAGGGTATTGTCGGCGACTATTGGGTGGACCTGCTCATACATGCGGATATCCCGAGACGGCTGAAATAACCCTGCCTGCCCAGCGACCCAGATCAGGACCCCCGACGCCGCAGCTCCAAGCAAAAACTTCCTCAACCTTTTTGGGTCTGCATTGGCAGCTTCAACAATGAATTTCAGCCCATAACCGCCAAGAACCGTCGCACCGAACAGAAAGAGGACCGACATTCGCGCCGGTACGCGGAACTTGTCAAATCCTGGAATAAAGTGGAAGAAGAACGAGTGAAAGAAAAAATCATCCCCGAGCGAATAAAGATAACCGAAGATTAGAACGCCAAAGAAGAACGCGACATTCCGCTGGCGTTTTATCACAAAGAGCCCGGCTGCTGCGGCAATCAATGGAATAATACCGAGATAAATGCATGTCTCCCAATATTCCCAATAATTCTGACCGAGCCAGAAATTCGAGCCCTGAGCACCGCTTGCTCCAAAATACTTGGGTGCTATCAGGGTAACAAGCTGCTGAAAATGGAGAGAACCTTCCGAAGACTTGGCAAAAGTGATTTCAGCACGCTGCGAGAGCTTTGCTATTTCCATCGTGGGCAGAAGCTGTAACGATGTAAGACCAAGAGCGATCACAATCACACCTCCCCCCAATGCCAGAAGGGCAATACTTACCAGAGGTCTGGACGACCGAAGCACCGGGATGGACTCGAACAGGAAATATCCGAGAAGCAACAGGAGAATATACACACTGAACTGAGGCGAGCCTGCAAGAATCGCATGACCGAGCAGGAGACCCGTAACTATCATCCAAAACGGAGACTTTCTTAGAACCGTTCTGCGGAGGCAGAGAAGAATCAACGGCAACCAGGCAACCTGGCAGACAAATGTCTGATGGATCACCTGCATTATCATGAAACCTGAAAAAGTAAATGCGATCCCGGAAAAGAGCGCGTACATTCTCTCGAGACCCAGCTCCCTCATAAAAAGGTACATCCCGGCGCCAGCCAGAACGAAATGAAGGATGATCAACACCTCCACCCAGAGGAAATAAAGCTTGCCTCCACTGACGAAGAGAGTGAGGATCAGGTTCGGGACATAGAATACGGCCGTTTGAATATCCGCCTGAAAAGGCATCCCGCTAAAGGTATAGGGATTCCAGAGAGGGAGCGTCCCCGAGGAGAGAGAAACCGCAGCAAAGTCGCGGAATGCGTAATACTGGTAGATGAAATCTTCCCAAAAGAATGATTTCTGGAGAAGAATATCCCGGAAGAAGATGGCTACGAGGAGTGTAAGAATGCCGATAACATGCCACGGGGTAAGTTTGGCGAACGCCTGTGCGACCTGCTTTCCTTTCGTTTCACCAGGTGATTTCATCGCTCGTACGTTCAGGGTCAGGCATTGAGCCAGCGGCGGCAGGCCTGGGCGACCTTCTCGACCGAGAGATACTGCATGCAGTTATTCGGACAGGTCGGAGAGTAGAAGCATGTGCACTCGAAATCCGGCTCGAGTATTTCGCCGCGGCCGTACAGTTCAAATTCGTGCTTATTGAAAATATTATTGAAAAGGATGAGGTTCTTTTTCATCCCGATGGCAATATGCATTGCCATGGTGACCGCAGTAATGACGAGGTCGCATTGGTCCACTTCGCTCATGAATCGTGACAGAGAAAAATGCCCGAGGTACCGGGCCCCGCTTAGCCGCGCAATCCGCAAATTCTTTTTGTGTTCCTGTTCACCGCCAAGGAGAAGCGGAACATGGCCTTCCTTTTTCAGCAGCTTCGCGAGTTTGATCCAGTACTTCTCGGGCCAGAGCCGGGAGGTCCATCGCCCCCCGCAGCCGGTGTTCAACCCAACGATCTTCTTCGTCCGGGGAAGCTTCCACGCAAACTTCTCCACCTCCGGCATAATATATTCCTCGCCCGAAAACCTGAACCCGCAGATATCGAAAATTTCCTCCTGATACGATCGGGTGTTCTGCTTGCTGATGTCATCAAACACACCGGTAAGGAACTTCGGTTCAGCAGCCTCATCGATGGGAACGCACACGCCGTTCTTCCAGCTAAAGCCTCTTTTGACCGGTGCCGAGAGCTGAGCGCAAAGTGCGGCTGCCTCCTTATCTTTATCGAGATTGTAGATGACATCGAATTCGCTCGCCCGAAGGGTGACGATGCTTTGAACACTGAAAGGAAGAATCTTATCCACGCTCTTTGGGACAATTTCGGGTGTGTTGGTGAGCCACCATATTCGCGCGTGCGGTTGTACCTCGTGCAGCTTGTGAAGGAGCGGTGTTGTCCTGATCACATCCCCGAGGGCGCCAAGTTTGATGATCAGTATACGCTTGTCCATCGGGTCGTAGTACGGGCAGTCGTTTCCGTCATCGTCGACACAATGGACGCCAAATTGCTTGTGCGGCGCGCACGGAACGTCACCCCTAAACGCCCGGCAATCATATTTCAGATTCTTCACGTTCATTGTCATGCGAAGAACTTCCTCATGAGGATCGGTTCAGGGAACACGGTTGAGAGGCGCCACCCGGCTCAGCGCCAGATTTCCTTGATGGAATATTCCTTTTCGTTTGACTGGCGGGTTTTCGTGATTAATTCGCCCAACAGGCCCACGGAAATAAATTGTACCCCCACAATTATCAGGAGAATCCCGCCCAGAAAGAGGGGCCGATTGCTCAGGGCCACACCGGTCGTGAACTTCAGGACCGTGAGGTAACCATCGAGGACGAAGCCGGCAATCACAAACAGCATCCCCCAGAATCCGAAGAGATGGAGGGGCCGCTGCATGTACCTCGTAGTGAACAACACCGTCAGGAGATCCAGGAAACCTTTCCAGAACCTGCCAATCCCGAATTTTGTCTTTCCATACTTCCTCGGATGGTGCTGAACGGCAACTTCCCCGATACGGTATCCGAGCCAATGGGCCAGAACCGGGATATAACGGTGAAGCTCTCCGTATATTTTCAGCTCCTTGATTACTTCTTTGCGATAAATCTTCAGGCCGCAGTTAAAATCGTGCAGATGGATTCCGGTCAGAACAGATGTGACAAAGTTGAAAAATCGTGACGGGATTGTCTTGGAGAGAGGATCAAATCGTTTCCTCTTCCATCCTGAAACAAGGTCGAAGCCCTTCTTGATTTCGTGCAAGAGACCCATGATCTCCTGCGGATCGTCCTGGAGATCGGCGTCCATCGTGACTACATAACTTCCTTCGGCATGCGTAAAACCGACGGAAAGCGCTGCAGACTTTCCGTAGTTCCGCCTGAAGCGGATGATCTTCACCCGTCTGTCCCGGCGGCGAAGCTCGTGCAAGACGCGCATCGAGCCGTCTGTACTCCCATCATCCACAAAAATTATCTCGTAGCGACCGATTTTACCGATCGCACTGCGGAGTCCGTCGTACAGTTCGCGGAGCGATTGTTCCTCATTATAAAGAGGAATGACAACCGAGAGTTCCTTACCACCTTCGGGTTGATGCTCAGGCCGGCTCACTTGCTGCTGTGGGCGCTGGCGCTGGGGACGATTTCTCCGATCCCGCCCCTGCTGCCTCTGAATATTCTCGTTCTGACGGGATTCAGGTGGCTTCTCCTGTGCGGGGGGTGGGCTTGGCGGCAGAGGTTGGTTTTCCGGTTCAGGACGAGGCGGCTGTTCAGTGGTTTGAGGCCGTTCAGCCGGCACCAATGGTGTGGGCTGCTGCGATTCGTTTTGATCATTCATATAAATTCTCTGAAAAATTCCACGACAAAATACGACTTTTTCAACCCATAATCAATGAAACAGTTCGGGTTAGTCATTCGGGAGGGATCTTATGGGAGATACAATTGTTCCGGTACAATAGTCCGTTCTCTCACATGGGGTTTTCACTCTGGAAACTCCCGCCAGTTTGAAATTTGAGGTCCTGCAATTCCCTCCAGAAGTTGGGCGTACGATTCGATCTCCAGACCCGGAGAGATGCTACTTTCTCTCATTCGCCTCGAGAACCCGGAGAATATTTTCGCCCAGGATCAATTTTACGTCATGCTCATCATACCCACGGGCTATCAATTCACGTGTGATGTTGGGTAGATAGCTGATGTCATCCATTTCCTGCGGCATCACGAATAGCCCATCAAAATCTGAACCAATGCCGACATGATCCACGCCAATGAGCTTCGCAACGTAATCAATGTGATCGATGATAGCGCTTAACGGCGGACGGATTGAGTCGTACTCCGGTTTCAAATATTCGGATACATACATCTCTTTCATAAAAGAATCTCCGCGAAGGGTGCGCATAAGCTGCTCGATCCTCCGCTTATTTCGCATTTTCATAGAGCGTTCTTTCCTGCCGAAGGTGCTGTCTAGGAATCCCGGGGCGAAGTTAACACATACCACGCCTCCGTTCCGGGCGATCGCTTTCAGCTGATCATCCTTCAGATTACGCCAATGGTGGCAAAGTGCCCATGCGGAGGAATGGGAGGCGATAACCGGTTTTTTTGCATACCTGATCACATCCCAGAAGGTTTTTTCTCCGACATGCGAGACATCGATCACCATACCGAGCGCGTTCATGCGCCTGACCACCTGCACGCCAAATGGGCTCAACCCGGAATGACGGGGATGCTTATGCAGAGCGCTTTCTGTCTCCGCAGAAGTCGCCCAGCTGAGACTGTTATTCCACGTGAGCGTAAGATACCGGACTCCCCTCTGGTAAAAATGGTCGAGATTTTGCAGATCATCCTGGAGCGGATGTCCCCCCTCCATTCCCATCATAACAACGAACTTGTGTGCAGAAACATTTCTGCGGATATCTTCGGCAGTCAAACCAAGGGAGACCAGGGAAGAGTTCTTTCTGACAAAATTGAGAATTGTATCGATTTGGACGTCAGCTTGCCTTTTATACGCGGGAATCGTTCTGCCGGGAGGTACCCACACCGAGAAAAACTCCGCATCAACGCCGCCCGCGAGAAATCGCGGGAGATCGGAAGAACCATGTGAGGTTTTCTGCGAGATATCCTCACCATTCAACATCCGCTGGACCACATCATTATGCATATCGATCACGATTGCATCGGCGTGCACTTTTTTGTAATCCAACGATCCTTGAAAACCGACGGTACAAAGGAGGCACGTGGCAAGGGGAAATATTCTTCCGCAAAAACAATTCAGATTCATGACACTAACGTCGTGGGGAAGAACACGGCTGAGGTTGGAAAAAACAAAAGACTCCACCTCCACCGGTAAGGATTGGAGGGGAGTCTATTGTTAAGACTTTCTGTACAACGATCACGCCTGTGGAGCGGCGCCTTCCGACTCCTTTGCCTTCATTTTGATTTCCTGGATTTCCTTCCGGATTTCCTGGGCCTTGCGCCGGAGTTCATTCATATGCTTACGGACTCGCGTGCCGGCGGATTTATTTCCCTTCTCGTAGAACTTAATGAAATCCTTCTCAAAGCTGCCTAACAACTCGCGTAGTTCTGTGAATCTGCTCATTGTAACCCTCCATGTTATGGATTTGATAATCACGCCGGAGAGCGGTGGTCTTCCGGCGCGTCCCTGCAGGGAATTATTTATTTAACTGTGTTCTGCTTCTTGGTCTTTTTGGCCTTCGTGTATTCTCTATACAATCCACCAAGCATTGCCTCACGCCGGTCATACAGCCGTTTGAGCGGTCTTGGCTTCACTTTTGCAAGAGCGTATGATGTCAGCAACGGCAGCGCGATCGTGGAATCGAGATAAGCGACCACAGCATCCGGAAGCCGGTCGGGGTCAACTTTCCCCCAGGTGACTGCTTCCGAAGGGGTTGCTCCGGAAAGCCCACCAGTATCGGGCCTGGCATCTGTCACCTGCAGGAAATAGTCATGTCCCTTTTCGTTAATCCCCAGGACTTCTTGTATTTGTGGTTCAGTCTGGAGGACAAAATTCTTCGGGGAACCACCGCCGAAGATCAGGATGCCGCTTTTTCCACCTTTTCGCTTGGCATCAAGCACAACTGCTGCAGTTTCGTTTACGTCTGCCAAAACATCGATCTTGATTGAATATCCATCAAGGGCAGTTTCGGCGATATTCATTCCGATCGAGCTGTCGCCGGGCGATGAGGTATAAAGGGGTACACCGCACCTATAAGCTGTAGCCAGAACTGAGCAGTTCTTTATGCCCAGCACCTTCTCCCGTTCAGCTACGTATCTTCCAAGCCTATAATGCAGTTCGGCAGTTCCCATTTCTGTCTGAAATTCATGAAGGCGGAAGAGCTTTCTGAAGAATGCATCTGTCGAGAGAAGCACTTCGTAATCAAA
>JAWOMQ010000095.1:0-9490 GCA_033852415.1 Bacteroidota bacterium | reverse complement strand
CGTATTATTATTCCGCCGGCATACGTCGTCGTATAAATCTCCGCGATTGATGGGGCTCGGAAGCCACTTCCGGCTGATGCGCGGATTGAGGTCCCCTCACTTAACGTGAAGGCCACACCAAGCTTTGGGTTCACACGATTAAAGGTGGGGAGCGATTCGATTGATTGGATATCCCACCGCAAGCCGAGAGTAGTATGGAGCGAATTCCAGAACGTGGCCAGATGCTGGAGATAGAGTGCGCCCCCTCTGGCTGAGCGATGTCCGAAAATGGTATCAGCGTTCACGGCATTATAACTTCCCACAATTCCAAGGGTCACAACATTTCTTTCTGCCGGCTGATAGTTCAACTGCACTTCCCCTTCGGCAAAGTCAGAGCGCGAGCGGCTGCCGACAGAATCGAAGACCGTCGGGATGTTGTCATTCCAGCGTGAATGGTACCAGCCGCTCCTGATGCCAAGCGACACTTCATCCGAGAGAATGCTCCGGTACGAGAGACCCGCGTGCAAGCGATCGGATTTGACCCTTGAAGAGGACTCATCATCCGCCGAAAGCAACGCGTTGTTGAGATCCTTCCAGTACAGAAAGTTACCGCGATACTGATTGAGATAGTCGACCTGAAGGGTGATCGACTGCGTGGCAGTCAGGTCGTAGCCGATTTTTGACCAGACATTCCACCTCTTCCAGAAATCATTCTGCTTGTAGCCACCGTCGACCGTCCTGCTGCCCCCCAGCGAAATGGAAAGATTATCGAGACGCTGTTCGTGGGTGATTGTCATTCCACCGAGAGATCGCATCGCATCCGTCCAATGCCACGACGGATACGAAGGGAGATCATAGTATCCTCCATACGTCCGTACGTTCGTGAGAGATCCCTGAGAAACGGGTCGGGTGATAACGTTGATCACACCTCCCAGGGCGTTCGACCCGTACAAGGCGGATCCGGCTCCCTTCACTATTTCGATGCGGTCGATGTTGGCAACCGGAATGCTCTCCCACACTATCTCCCCTGTATCACCGCTCAATAGCGGAACACCATCCACCAGGACAAGAACTCTTGATCCGACACCATGGCTGTAACCTGTTGACCCCCTGATATTGACCTGTGATTGTGTAATATTGATTCCCGGAACGTATCGGAGGGCATCATCCACCGTGACGGTTTGGCGTTCAACGAGCGAATGCTGATCAATAACGTTTACGCTGACCGGAACCTCGTCCGGTGATTGCTCCTGCTTACTGGCAGAGACAATCACCGGGGCTGTTTGGACCGGCGATGATTCCAGTTCCACTGTCAACGTGTCAAGACGGGACCTATCGACAATAAAATGTTCTACGGTGCGTCGCCGGTATCCTATCATCGAAACGACAAGCGTGTAGTTACCAAGAGGGACATCCCTCAACTCGAAATATCCGGACTGGTCCGTCGTCGTACCAAGCACGGTACCCCTGAGTTGAACGGTTGCTCCCGCGATCATCTGCCCATCCTCAGCGCTGCTCACCCTACCACGTACGTTCACGGGGCCGGAGGGCTGACTGATGGCAGATATCACCGAGATTAACAGGGCACAAATGACGGGGAGAATCCTCATGAGTCAAGGTTGGGGCGGCACATGCTGAAAATCCACAGTCATGTTTATGTTCGGAACGATCGAATCGGGAGGGACGATGACCGACCCTGGTTTTGTGGTATCATTGTTGGTATAATATTCACCGACGACTCTCCAATCCGTCTGAATATTCGGTCCATATTGTTGTGCTACACAAATAAACGGGAACGTCCCTGCCGGAAGCGGATCGAGGACAAGCTTATACACAAGTGTATCGACCCCGTACGGAAGTTGACCTGTGTACTGGGCCCTCCCGGCGAGAACTTCTCCCAGAATATCCTGCACGGGGTACCTCTGCAGCGCGGCAACGCGCAAATCATGGACGCTATCAGCGGGCGGCCAATGACTAAACCTTAGAATGCCACTGATACCATGAGGTTTCGCTGTTGTGTGCGTGTCGGGAGGTGCCAGTCCTTGTTCACAGCAGATACCCAAAAGACTCAGGACGCACGCACAAACCCAGATCAGGATTGTCCGCTCGAGTTTAGAATTTTCAAAACGACAGGACTGAAACATGATACGCCAAGATATAAAAGGAAGAACTGAAATGCAATGCTTTATTCGGATTCCATCCCCCGTCACTGTTCGGGGTGAAATTTATTGGCAATTGAAAATTGTTTATTAAATGGTATATTCAGCTACGATCATGTATCATCTTCATTGAATTCTCATGAGAAAGAACTATGTTCTGCTCGCCGTGATTGCGGGTGGTGCGGCTGTTCTGGCATTAGAACTGATCGGCACGAGAATTTTGGGACCATATTACGGAGCAAGCATTTTCCTCTGGTCCTCCCTCATCACCGTAACGCTTGCAGCGTTGAGCGCAGGATACGTTGCGGGTGGAATGATGGCAGACCGGCATCCTTCGTTTGTTCAATTGTCCGGTCTTCTCCTGTGCGCTGGCATTTGGATCGCGCTCATTCCGATACTGAAGTACCCCTGCCTTCGTGTGCTTGAACCGATAGGGCTGCGCGCATCGGTACTTCTTGCTTCCGTCATTCTTTTCTTCCTGCCTCTGGCATGCCTTGGCGCTATCAGCCCCATCGCCATCAAGTTGCGAGCGCAGCAGATGAACGAGGTTGGCAGGGTTGCCGGCAACCTTTATGCTCTTTCGACGATAGGAGGCGTTTGCTCCGCCTTGCTGACAGGGTTCTATCTCATACCGGAATTCGGCACCCAGATTCTCACTTTCTCCCTCGGCGCTTTGCTGGCCATCGTTTCATTCGTTGGTTATGTCACAATAGGCAAAAAAGGATTGCTGATTCTGGCATTTGGAAGCGTTTTCCTGGCTCTGGCAGGAGCAGCTTTGGTGCACGCGCAAGGAACTCCCCATCCGGGACTGCGCGATCTTGAAGAAAGTCCGTATGCCGAATTACGAGTATTCGATTCGGATCTCGGGAGACATCTTTTAATTGATGGAGGCATCCATTCTCTCGTCGACACCAGCACCTGGACATCTACGCTGCCCTACACAGCAGTGATGGAAATTCCAATGATGTTTTTTCCACGTCCAGGGAGGGCATTGCTAATCGGTCTGGGGGGCGGGTCACTCGCGAAAGAATACTTCCGGGAGAAATGGACGGTCGATGCCGTGGAACTCGACCCCCATGTCGCCCGGATCGCCACCTCCTACTTTGATCTGAATCCCCAGGAATGTTCCGTCCAGATCATGGACGGGCGACGGTACCTCGAGCAATTCTCGAATATCTATGATATCATTCTGCTTGACGCTTTTGGCAGCAGCTCAATTCCATTTCATCTCGTGACCCTCGAAGCATTTCATCTCATTGCTTCTCACCTCAAGCCCGGCGGGATCCTGGCAATGAACGTGGAAACGCGTGGATGGAACGATCCGGTCGTTGCCCATCTGACTGCCACTCTGCAGAAGGTTTTTCGATCGGTGACCGTGTTGCCAATCGCGGAACCGCCAGACAGTTTTGGCAATGTCGTCCTTCTAGCACGACAGGACGCCCTGACACCCCTGAGGGAATTCGGCAGGAATTACGAGCTTCAACCTGACTGGAGATTCAGTCAGGATTATCAGAAGACTCACGCATGGGACAACAGGTTTACCCCCGCAACGGACGGAGTGTTCATCTATACCGATGACCGGAATTCAATCGATTTGAGTGCAGAGGCGATAAATTTCTCTGCGCGGCAACATCTACACAACTATTTCGAACAGATCAAAGGTGCAAGCTGGTAATCGACCTCAAGAATGCCTCCCCATAGGTTTGATGGGACCCGACACTTCTACCTTCACCTTATAACCCTCAATCCTCGCAGGTATAATCCTCCTGATTGCGGCGTTATCCTCATCTATCATGACGACTATGCACTGGTTACCCCTTCTTGTCACGCCCACGTAAATCCCAACCACTCCGCCGATGCGCATGAGCTCAGCCGTGTGGGCTTCCTTTACTCTCTCGATATCACTTCGGTTCATGATCAATCTCTTCATGATGCACATTGAGGACAGCTCCGTAAATCAGTTCGCAGATCTGAAGAAGTCGATTGACTCACGCTCCTTGATATAACAGGGCCGGCCCAGGAACAGAAAACCCGCTCCCAAACAGAGAAGAGCGGGTTCAAAGAAAGATTGCTGGTGGGTCTTAAACGTCACTTTCCAACCATCGTCGCACCACCAATCCAACTCAACACTGCACTTATTGGATTAGCAATAGCACTTGTATTACTTCCTGCATACAGCAAACCGACCGCCCTCGGATTCGCGGAAACGTCTTCGACCATGAGAGATCCGGAATCTCCGCTGTTCAGGAATTTGCTTCCGGAATTGGCAACGACAATCTGGCCCGTAAACGTTTTGGTAAATGCGACACTGCCGGCGCACTCATTTTCATATTGGACACTAATGGTCGCATTCAGACCACTCACTGAACTCCGTGTCAGTCCCGTAGTTCGCCCGCTCTTTTTCACCGCCTGATTCAATGAAGCTGCTACCGTGGTTGCCGAGATTGTGCCCACCTCAAGAATGGATCCATCACTTCGCACCATGCCAGAAATCACCTGAGCATAGCCAGCATCGACATTTGCACCCGGAAGACTGCCCGATCCCGAGAGGTTCGCGACATTTTGGGCGTTGGCGGCGTTGCAACCTACGTCAACCATACCTGGTTGGATAACGGGATCGCCCACGGTCGCCACACGATTGTTCCCTCCCGGCGTGATATCACCCCAGAAAACATGATAATTGCTCAGAATATATTGCACGCCCCCCTTCTGGATCAGCGAACCCAAAGTACCACTGCAACAGTAACCATTTGCGAGGTCATATCTCCAGCCGCCTGAAGTTCCCAGCTGAATGGGCGGAGTCTGCTTTGCCGTGTGGCTCGTACCCCGTGCACCCCCCTTCATTGCCCGGAAGATGCCGGTTACCTGTGTGACAACCGGAACTCCCTCAATCGAGGCAGGGAATGATTGGGCAACCCATCGATCCCGGCTCTTCGGATTGACCGGTTCTTTCAGAAAAATCAAAACAGAGAGTTGGCCGTCAGATCCAAAACCGACCGCGGTACCAGCTACATTCTGATTAACCATAATCTCCGGCGTATGACGATCCTGGACAGCCATAATCGATCGGAGCCCCGGATCGGCGACGGTGAATTTCGTCGAGGACTGAGCCTGCGGGGGAGATGTCGTTGCTAAATCTTGTCTGTCATTGCAACCACTCCACAGGATGAGGGCAAGCAGGACCACTGCGGCGAGGGTCACAATTAAGAGCAGGGACTTACGTGAGAATGTTTTCATTTTCCTCCTTCTGGAAATCTATACAAATGACGTTGTACCACCCTCAAAACAAGAAATGGTGTTGTAGGGAACGCTCAATGAGTCATGTCGTCAAAGAAAGTCGGGTTTGGACCCGGGGACTTGTGTTGCTGCGGTCGAGGATCCAGATGCGCTCTATGATACTGAATTATCCTCTGTGTGTCAAGCAGAATGCCTCATTTTATCCCATTAGAATTCGAGCATCAAAACCCTTCCACTTGACTCCAAATAAGGCAATTTTCACTTTATCAGGCTTCCCTCGGCAATATCTCTTTCCAATCCGAGGACCGCCAACTTTCCCGATTCATCTGAAGCTGCAAGGAGCATTCCCTTTGAGGTTTGCCCCATGAGTACCGCGTCGGCGAGGTTCGCCACAACGACTATTTTTTTTCCCGTCAATTCCTCAGGGGAATACTGTTCGGCAATCCCGGCAACAATTTGCCGTTCCTCAGAGCCGATCGACACCTTCAGCTTCAGGAGTTTCTTTGATTTCGGAATTTTTTCGGCAGTTATAACTCGGGCCACGCGCAAATCGATCTTTTTAAAGTCGTCGATAGAGATTGTCGGTTTCAGACCCGCGTCATTGTTTGGTTTCTGTCCGGCCTGGAGGGGTGTTGAAAGCGAAGGGAGTTGCCGAATATGGTTAGCGATTTGTTCATCTTCGATTTTTGTGAAGAGAATCTCCGGAGCCCCCAAGTGATGCCCAGGAGCTAATGCCAGGTTCGCGGAGGCCTTCCAGCCCGCCTCGGAAGGAATGCCAGGGAGGGCAAGCATCTTCCACATCCTGCCTGATGCAAAAGGAATTACCGGTTCAAGAAGTATCGCAAGAACCCTGATCAACTGGAGCGAAAAATGAATCGTGGTAGCACAACCCGGCGGATTTTCCCGGATTGACTTCCAGGGTTCTCCACGGTCGAAGTATTGGTTCGCCTGCCGGGTGAGATTCATGATCGCGACAAGTCCATCACGAAACCGGTAGTGTTCGAAGCAGCTTGCGCTCTTCTCGGCAGTCTCTGTAATAGCTCGCATCAGATCAGTTTCGAGCGGGCCCGTTGCAGAACCGGGATGGGGTACTTTCCCCTCGAAGTTCCTGTGGGCAAACGTCATCGTCCTGTTCACGAAATTCCCGAGAATATCAGCGAGCTCATTGTTCACGCGAGCCTGAAAATCCTTCCACGTGAAATCGGCGTCCCTCGATTCAGGCATATTCATGGCGAGTGTATACCGCAGTGTATCAGCCGGAAACTCCGTGAGAAATTCGTCCACATCCACACCCCAGCCCCTGCTCTTTGAAAATTTCTGACCTTCAAAATTCAAGAACTCATTCGCCGGAACATTTGTGGGATAGATGTACTGCTCAGGTTTTGTACCAGCATTCCACGCCATGAGAATCGCGGGAAACACAATGCAGTGAAAGACAACATTGTCTTTTCCGATGAATGCAATGTACTTCGTTGCAGGATCATTCCAGTAAGCTTTCCAAAGGTCAGGTTTCTTTTGTTGAAGTGCCCATTCTTTCGTCCCGGAGATATAACCAAGGACGGCATCAAACCAGACGTACAAAACCTTGTCTTCGAACCCTTTGAGCGGGACCTGGACTCCCCAGCTGAGATCTCTCGTGACGGCTCGATCCTGCAATCCTTCCTTAAACCACCCACGGCAATACTGCAGGACGTTTTCCTTCCATCCTTCTTCCTTATCCTTGGTCCGGACGTACTCCTCCAGTCGCTTCTGGTAGGCGCCGAGGGGAAAGTACCAGTGAGATGTTTCACGTACCGATGGGCGCTCGCCGGTTATTTTGCTCTTCGGCTCAATCAAATCCATCGGATTCAGATAGGTTCCACATCGTTCACATTGATCGCCCCGTGCCTCGGGATTCTTGCATACAGGACACGTCCCTTCGACATACCGGTCGGGGAGGAACATTTTGGCCCTGGGATCGTACAATTGCTTCTCGGTTTTCTCCTTCAGCACTCCGGACGAATGAAGCTCGAGAAAGAACTCGCGCGCAGTAGCATGGTGAAGCGGTAAAGAAGTTCGGCTGTAATTGTCGAAACTCATCCCGAACTGTTCAAATGCGGCCTTGTTCATGGCATGGTAACGATCGACGATCACCTGCGGCGTTGTATTCTCCTTTTCGGCCGTTATGGTAATCGGTACGCCGTGTTCATCCGAACCACAGATGAAAAGGACATCGCGATGTTGCGACCGTTGGTAACGAACGTAGATATCTGCAGGGAGATACGCCCCGGCCAGATGACCTAAATGTATCTTGCCGTTTGCATAGGGCAATGCCGCGGTGACAAGTATTTTCTTCTGATCAGTTTTCACGTCTTTTGTTGGTCGATGGCCAGGTTATTCTACCGCTTGACTTTTCGTTTGTTTCAATATTTCGCGCTCGAGAACGAAGGAAAGATTCAGCAAAACAATTGGAATATACACATTTCTGTCGATAAGGGAAATTGCTTCGGTAATCGCGCGCTCGATGCGGGTGTAGTCGATATCCGGATACCGGCTCACAAATTTTTCCACTGATTGGTTTAGAGGTGCTGTCGCAATCCGTGGTTCATGCCGGAACACCATCGCTCCGCGGAACCAGTCTTCGAGATAGTGCAGAGCTTCAATAATCTCCAAGCGCTCATTTTCCGCAGTGAGCCGCTCGAGCAATTGCATTAACTCAGCCTTTCCCGGCTTTAGAGCATATCGCAGGTATGTGATGATATCGTCATACCCTTTTCGATAATCAGATTGGAGGAGCTGGAGGGCTCGGGTGTAACTTCCGCGAGAGAGATTAGCGACTAATTCCGCCTCATCAGCGGTGATTCCTTCTTTTTGAAAGAGCCTGTTCCGGATTTCCTCTCCCGTAAGTTGGCTCAAACGGATATGCTGGCACCGGGATAATAATGTGGGAAGGAGTTGTCCGGGCTGTGTGGTGGTCAGTATGAGCATGGTCCGCGAGGGAGGTTCTTCGAGTGTTTTCAAAAGAGCATTCGCTGATTCGTCGTTCATCTTCTCCGCATCGAGGATGACAAAGACTTTCTTACCCGCTGCAGCACTTCTATACGCCGTCTCCCTCCTGATTTCCCGTATGCTGTTAATTTTGATCATTCCTGCACGCGGGATCACAATCTGATGGTATGGGTTTTTTGCTTTCCGCTCGACTTGCTCCCGAACCGCAGCAACGTCCTCATCGGAAAGCTTTGCCAATGGCGGATCCCCACTCTTTTCTCCTTTTCCTACGGGCAATGAAAAAATCAGGTGAATGTTGGGGTGCTGAAGATGGCGGGCTTTCTCACAACTCTCACATTGATCACATGCTTCTACCGTTGATCGTTCGCAGTTGACAGTCTTCGCAAGCTCCATGGCCAATGCGTCCATGCCAGCGCCCTCCGGGCCGGAGAAGAGATACGCGTGCGCAGCCCGGTCCCTTTCGAGAATATTCCGGAGGAGCGCCTTCGGGTGAGATTGATTCAGGACGTTATCCCAGCTCATTTCTGCACCTTAAAATGCATGGCCGATTCCGAAATGGAGCACCCCGCTTCTGAGAGTTTCGGAGAAAAATTTCTTCTTAAAAATTGTCTGACGCCCGGCGTCTGCTTTCGGATCATATGCCCGGAGGCCATAATCGATGCGGAAAGGGCCAAAGAAGGTTTCGTAGCGGAACCCGAGTCCGCAGGCAACCGCAATTTCTTTTACCCGGAAATCCGTTATCTCAGACCAGTTATTACCGTAATCCAAGAAGTAAACCATCCAGATATTATCAAACCGGATGAACCACCACTTTCCCAGATCATGAAAATGATTCATGCGCAGTTCGGTTGATCCTTCAAACAGGAAATTTCCGCCGAGCTGAATGTATTGGTCAGCCATAGCGCCCAGCTCCCTCGCGCGCCAGCCACGTATACTCCCGCTGCCGCCGGAAAAGAATCGACGGTTCAATGGGATGCTCACATCCCGCTGTCTGCTTTCGCCATATTTGTCCTGGTAACCGCTCTCGAGCTTCATCGCGAGGATATTCGTCCTCCGTCCGGAGAGATCGTCATACCACCGGCCGAAGAGTGTAATCTTATAGTACTGTGTATAGGGAGGCTCAAAGC
>JAWOMQ010000078.1:0-6409 GCA_033852415.1 Bacteroidota bacterium | reverse complement strand
TGCAACAGGATTAGGAATCCAGTCGGCATTGTTATAGTACTGCGTGTCGGGTCGGAGAAAAGGACCCGGACCCGAGCTGTCGGGGAAATTCGCAAGCAGATCTCCATCGATCGAGATAAACTGCGGATTGAGCAATGTGCCAAATGGCGCGCCGCCCTTGATGGAGATCGAATCGACCTGTGCAACAGCGCCGCTTGTCACGGCAAGCGTGCACACGATCAGCGCGCAGCAGACAGTCATCCATTTGGAGACCGTGCCGCGTTTCTTACAGAACGTAAAGTTGGGTAACATAATTACCCCCCCTTTCTTTGGTTGTTGTCCTATTGGTTCTATCTATTTCAAACTGATTTATAGCAAGCATTCAATTTTCATTCTGTTAACGAAAAAACTCAACTGAAAAGATCGAAACTTGAGAAAAGAAAGACTTCTCCCCCCTCCCCTCGTGTGCATACTGACAGAAGAATAGACACCACATTTGGAAGTCTATATCAACTATTATCGTGATAGAGTCTCCGATAAAAATGAAGATGGTTATAGCAAGAACGCGATGAATATTCTCTCTTCCCCTCGTAGTAATGCATTTCCCGGAGAAGAGTAACTACTGATGATTGGGAGAAGAAGTTTCGAGAAATTTGACGAATCAATATAAACAGTACCCCCCCGATTGTCAAGGGAATATCGCGCGCTTTACCCGTTTCCATCCAAAGTCAAGCTAGTTGTGATGTGGAACACCTTTCTGTCAGCTTTGACCTGTCGACCATTGCCGAAGGACAGATTGTTTCGACGTTACGATGATGTACATTCCTGATATTACAACACTGCCGGGGAAACGAAACCAATCAAAATAATTGGGTAAAATGAGTAAGTGAAGAGAGGAGTGAAGCCGATGAGGGATCGACAAAAAACAAAAAAGCCCAGGAGACCTGGGCTTAAAAATTTAATATTTTTTTAATCTTACTCCCCGCACGTAACACCCAAAACATTGAGACCATTCTGGGCATCCTTCGCCTCTTTTGAATTCGGACACTGGCTAATTACTTTGCAGTAATACTTTTTGGCTTCCTCTCTGTTGTTGCTGTTCTGCGCCGACTGGCCTGTCCACAAAAGGAGTTGACAATAATTCTTGCTTTCCTTCGAGTTGAGTGTTAAGGCCTTTTTCAGATATTCGAACGCCTGGCTGTAAAGTTTCTTTGCTTCATCAGGTTCCTTGATCTTCGTCGCTTCGATCAAATACTCCACGCCAACCGTCCGGTAGGATTCTTCGAGTTGAGAGGAGTATTTTCCTTCAGGGTCGTCGGCAATAAGTTCAATGACTTTCTTATACGCTGCCACGCCTTCATCGACATCTCCCAACTGAAGGTTGCATTGTGCGAGCGTTTGCCAAGCCTGGACACTCTCGCTCTTCAGCTGAATGGATTTCTTGATATACTCCTTGGCCTTTTCAAATTCTTTCAGCTGCATGAGAGACATGGCAGCGTTCAGGGAGGATGCGAACCGGTATCCGGTCAGAGTATCGCATTCAACCTTCTTATCGAACATGGATACCGCCGCCCCGTATTTTTTCAGCTTCATGAGTGTGGTGCCGACTTCATAAAAGAGATCGCACCGGGCTGTGTCTTTTGCCAGCACCCGCTGGTACGTACTATATGCGCTATCATATTTCTCCACAGATCGGTAAGCTCGCGCAAGACTGATGAGGTCATCGATTTTCAGTGTTTCCAAAGGGACACTTAAGTACTTGCTGATTGCTTCCCTCGCATTGCCGGTTTTCGCGAGTGCTTCGGCCAGAAGCGTCTGGATGTCCGAATTGGAAGGATCGGCCTGTAAGATTTTCCCTGCGGCGGGAATGACATCTTTCCAGAACTCATTCATCGCCAGAACTGTCACATAGTTGATCAAGACGTGGATCGAATCCGGCTGCTGCTTTGCAAGCCGTATATAAATGGGGAGGGCCCTATCCCATTGCTTTGCCCGTATATAAATATTTCCAACCTGCGTGAGCGCAGGGATATTCATTGAATCAAGTCTGATCACATTAATGTAGCTTCTCACAGCATCATTATATTGTCTGTTCTTTCGCTGCGCCTCGGCCAGTTTCAGATAGAGCTCCGGGTTGGTGCTATCCATCGCGGTCACCTTCACGTACTCATTAATCGCACCGGCCACAATCTTTTGTTTCATGTAGACATCGCCCAGCAGTTCGCAGAATTTCGGATTGTTTGGATCGAGATCCCTACCCTGAACCAGCGGACCGACGGCCTGGTCAAGCGAGTCTGCCTTGAAATATGAGAATCCAAGAAGGTAGAATGCTTCGCCGTTTTTTGGGTCGTCCTGAGTTGCATCGCGAAAGGCATTGATCGCCGCAACATAATCTCCCCGATCCAGGGCAGCCTTACCGACCTTCATCGGGTCTTCGGCGAGCGAGCGCACGGAATACGCAAGGCAAAGAAGAATGATAAGGAACAATTGCTTCTCGATCTGTTTCACGACTACTGTCCTTTATTTGTTAATTGAACAAGACGGACCGGCATTGTTGCCGGCACAAGACCACTGTTGAGAACAATTTTCTGACCCGGCGCGCTCGTGACGAATGCCGTAAAGCCATTACCGACGCTGTAGGCATCAGTCCGTGAGTATATGAACACATCCCGGGTCAGGGGATAGTATTGCTGGTACACGTACGCCTGGATTGGTTTAAAATACAATCCCTTGGTACCGAGTGAATCGGGTGCGTGCGGATCCGCGATCTCAAGGGCGCTCACGCGTTTCTCGCTGTCCGGCAGCCAATTCATTCCGGTCATCCCGATCGCATATTCATGCTGCGCGACGAAACGGATCATTTCCGGAGTTGTGTTCGTGACCACTGCCGGGGTCGCAAAGGTTTTCCCGTACAGGATTTTCTGAACGACAACCTCATACGTGCCCGAGTTCCTCGAAGGGAGCGCCAACTCGATCTGGCCGTTGAATTTCGCACCGCCCACATCCCGCCACTTCGTTATAGATCCGGTGAATATACTGTCGAGCTGCGTCGTACGAAGCTTCGTAACCGGATTTGCCGGATTGACAACAATCGCAATACCGTCAATTGCGATCTTGTATTCACCCGGTTCCATATTCGCCTTCTTGGCAACGGCACGTTCCTCATCGTTAAACTCCCGCGAGGTAACGATTACCTTTATAGAATCATTAAAGAATCTCGCGATCGCTTCGCGCGTGGTGGCTTCAACAAGCTCGACATGTGCTTGCGGGTAGATCTCTTCAAATTTTGACTTTTCATCCTTGATGAGCGGAGCCACTGATTCAGCGGTAACTATCGTCACCCGGCCTTTTGTCGGCGTCTCTTTACGATCCTCCTCACATCCGAACGCGATGCCAATCAGAACCAGGATCATCACGGCATTTATGATCATCCTCATTCCTGGATGAATCATGCCGGTGTAATTTAATTTAGAGTCCATACCGCCTCGCACTTCTTTGCTTGAGCCAAATCATGATTAATCGGTACGTGCCATAAACAACCATCACGATGCCCATGATAGTTCTGTAATTTCGGGGAATATATTCCGGCATCAGATAACCTGAAAGAATAACCACACCGACCACAAGAATCAGCAATGCCGTAATTCCGCCCACAATATTTAGGATCAATTGCTGGATCATAACATCACCCATATACCGAGGAAAAGATGAACAGAAGGACAACGAGAACCAATCGTCCCGCACTCCCCGGGCCAGCAGGACGGTTCGGAGGGATATGACATCAGAGCATCATAGCAGAGGGCCCACAGGGTCCGAGAAAACGTTACCGGGACTGGCAAAGCGGGGGAGGCGCGCCGCAGAACTCTAACATTCCGGTAGTGCGTCCCCCACTTTTCCTCATTGTGCGTATTCGCCATTTCCACTTCGCTCCTTTCAAGACACTACAAAGTTCTATAGAGGAACAGGATTTGCAGCGAACGAACGTCATGCTCATTTGTTCAGCTTGAATCTGAACGGAATCACCGCCCATACGGCGACAGGACCGTTATTCATCATCGCCGGTGTGAACACCCATTGCTTGGCTGCTTCTATCGCCGGATCGTTGAATATTTCCGCATCGCTCTTCGCAACCACAGCTTTTTTCGCTTTGCCCTCTTTGTCAACAAGGATCTTCACCCAGACGACTCCTTCAACACCGGCACGGCGAGCGATCTCCGGATAAACCGGCTGCACTTGCTTCACCGGGACGGGTTGTTTTTCCACAGGGACAAAATCAGGCGGTTCCTCTTCGTCTATTTTGATGTCTTTCTCCACCGCAACGGAGCCGGCATCGCCGCCGCCGGTCGTAATTGCAGGCGGTGCGACTTCGGACAGTTCCTTTTGCGTCGCAATCGTCTGTTCCGGACTTACCTCGGCGTCCGGCACGGGGACGGGGATACCCACCGTCGGTTTAGCAACGGGGACACTCACCTGAACCTGTGGAGCCGCTTCGTTGTTCGTAATCGACGGGGGCGGACCCAGATCCGTATATTTCATGATTCGTACAGTCATGACGGGTTCATCTTCGGCGCTCAGAACCTGGGAGAGATAGTACCCGCCAATAACGAGCGCATGTAAAAAAATCGCAATCACCAGCGCAATAGAAGCGTACTTCTGATACAACCCCCGAAGTTCACGCATTCCATACATCACCGGCATTGCGATAGCTTTTGCAGTCATAGTATAGTCTCCTTTCTCACCTATGATGCCTTTTGAATTGCCAACCGATCGGCATCACCCATCGGTGCGAGACTGAATCTCTGCATGTTGGCGAGGTTCAGCTCATCCATGACGTCAACCATATAATGGTATCGTCCTTTGCGGTCGATTTTGATGAGGGTAATGAGTTTCGGATTCTGCTGCATCTTCTGGACGACGAGGGCGCGGAGACCTTTCATATCGACTTTTTGCGGCGGGTCAACGCCCATATTCCAAAAAATCGTTCCGTCCTCAGCAACGAGGAGCGTGAGCAGATTGCTCATAGCGACCTCAACCTTCACATCCTTGTTTGGAGGAAGGTTGATTTCCATCGTCTGAGGGCGTTTCATTGATGTCGTTAACATGAAGAACGTCAGCAGCAAGAAGGCTACATCCACCATCGGCGTCATATCGATGCGCACGCCAAGGCGCCGCATCTTTCTACGCTTTTTCTTTTTCTTGTCGTGCCCACGGGGGGCAGCACCGGCATCCATTCCTGCCATTGCGATACTCCTTTAGTCTTTTTTCAAATCCGTTATCAGGTTAAAACGGGTGATATTCGTTTTTTGTAAGATATCCATCACATCTTCGCCTAATCCGAAGTCGGCATCCTTATCCCCCTTCACAACAGTGTACAGACGGGGATTCGCGATACGCGCCTGGACAAGGAGGTTGGCCAGATCTTTTGTCTGGACTTCCACGCCGATGCGATTCTTATTTTCTTCGCCGAAGATCTTCCCCATCATTTTCGGGGAATCGAAGCCCAGGAACAGTCGCCCGTCTTTGCTGATCGTAATCAGCATGACGTTCGATTCCGGAAGCTTGAACGCCGAGTGCGACGAGGGAAGGACGATCTGTACTTCCTCCGGCGGTCGAAATTGCGTTGTCAACATGAAGAACGTCAGGAGGAGAAATGCCACGTCCACCATCGGCGTCATGTCGATCTTGACGGCAATTCTGGCTTTTTTAATTTTTGGCATGGGAATATCCCCTCGAGTTATTTGCCGCGTGTCGTTAATGTCTGGACGACATCGTAGCTTGCTTCATCAATCATATAGGTGAAATTATCCACTTTATTGACGAAGAAGTTATACGAGACGATACCCACAATGGCGGCAAAAAGACCCAATGCCGTGTTGATAAGAGCTTCAGAGATACCAATCGACAACTGGATCGCGTCCGGTGAACCACCCTGTTGCGCAAGAGCACGGAACGCACGAATCATCCCGATAACCGTTCCCAGAAGACCAAACATCGTCGCGATTGAAGCGATCGTGGACATTGCAATGAGGTTCTTTTCGAGAATCGGCATCTCAAGAGCAGTTGCTTCCTCAATTGCCCGTTGAACTTCGGCCATTTGTTTCTCTGCTTCCAGATTCTTGCTTTCGCGCTGCAGGTTTTGATATCGCTCCAAACCGGCTTTGATGATCGTCGCCAGCGAGCCCCGCTGCTGGTCGCATGCCGTCACAGCGGCTTCGATATCATTAGTCGCGAGATTTTTCTGAACGTTCTTCAAAAACGTTGCCAACGAGCCGCGTCCCTGGGCCTTGCGCAATGAAAGTGATCTTTCGATAACGAACGTGATGACCATTATCGACAACGTAATGAGAATGGGTACGATAATGCCCCCGGTATATACCTGACCCATCAGATTAATGGGCTTTTCGTGATTGGAACCGTCCGAGAACTTTCC
>JAWOMQ010000130.1:0-21803 GCA_033852415.1 Bacteroidota bacterium | reverse complement strand
GGTGACAGCGTCCTCATACGGGGGCTCCACCCGTGGCGGGTACCCCAGGCTCCGGTGCATACCATATGTTCCAACCTGGCTATTGAGAATGGGGCAGGCTTACAGTTGCCGGCTGCAGACTCCGTGTGTGTAAACAGCAGCTTTATCAATAACGGCGCGTTTACAGTCGATCCGGGCGGAACTCCGGTGTTTACGGTCGATGGGGACATCGCGGGGAACGGTTGGTTCACCCCGGGAAACTCAACCGTTGTTGTCAAAACGTCCCAACCGAGGAACATTAATGGGGGTCAGTATTATAACCTCCAAATAGGTTCGTCTTCTCCCGGGAAGACCACAACTGCCGATCCAAACCCCTCGAGCACAAACATGTTGCTCGGAGGCACACAGATTGGGGGAAAACTTATTCTCAATGATAATTTGAACCTGGGCTATAATTCACTAATGATCCAGAGCGACTCACCGAACGCGTTACAGGGAATCGGAACACTCCTTGGTGGTCCAATTGTTCGGATGATCCAGAGCGGGACAACCCAACGATACCGGTTTGAGGATGACAGCACCTACATTCGATTCAATCCCGGCTCACCGTTGCCTCAATCGGTATCAATGAGATATCTCGATACGCTTCCCCAGAATATCGGCACGGCATGGGATAGCATTGGCTGTGATGTCGATACAGTGATCGGCACAATTGCGGCATCCAACGTAACGTCACTTATGGCAAAACTCCCGTTCACATTCGGAATTAAGATCAATGATCAATGGAGCCCTGTCGTTCATCATGCCTATGTCATTGATGCCACTCCGGACACAGGATTTACGGCGTACCTGAAGTTGCGGTATCCGACGGCCGATCTACCCAGTGGGATCCAAAAGGGATCGCTGGTTCTTTTGAGGTTGAAGCTCGTGTTTCAGGATATCTACGACCCGGTTTATGCAGGTTGGAACATGGTATCAGTGCCGGTGCGTTATGCCGATTATCACAAGTCAGTGGTCTACCCGATTGTCAGCGGAGATGTCTATAGTTATCAACCTTCAAATGGATACTCGGTGGCTGATATTCTGGCTCCCGGCGTTGGGTACTGGGTAAAATTCCCTGCTGATCAGGAATTCCATTACAACGGTGTTGAGCGCACGTTTGATTCGGTCGATGTCCAGCCGGGCTGGAACCTGTTTGGGATGATCAGCCATCCTGTACGGGTGGATCATATCGGCACGAATCCCACCGAGAATATTGTGAGCTCCGTGTTCGGCTTTACCAATGGTTATTCCAGACCCGACACGATGTGGCCTGGGAAAGCGTACTGGGTGAAAGTGGAAAGCGCCGGAAAGCTTGTGCTCAGCACCTACGCTTCGGGTATAAGCAAGAAATCCGAACCTGTCGTGCCTGCGAGGATCAACACGATTACGGTCAGGGATGCCGCCGGTCGTCAACAGGTGATGTATTTTGGTTCCGCAGCGAATGTGCGTGAGGGTCTGTTCGAGGTGCCTCCGCTTCCCCCGCCGGAGATTTTCGATGTGCGGTTCGCAAGCAACCGGATGATTGAAATTTATCCGGCTGCGGAGAACGAACGTCATGAATACCGGATCGATATTCAGGGTGGTGTGTACCCGATCACCGTTGAATGGAAGCTGCAGGATCCATCGAAGCGTCAGATTCTGCTTCAGCAAATATCGGAAAGTGACGGCGAGCCGATAACCCTCAGCACGGCTGGTACGATCCGGATTGATGATCAGGCGGTAAAGCAAATCCGGCTCACTATTCAAGGCATAAAACCACTACCGTCGAAATTTGCCCTGTACCAGTGTTATCCAAATCCCTTCAACCCGACGACGCGGATCGACTTCGATTTGCCCGAACCGTCCATGGTGACGTTGAAGATTTATGATATACTTGGCAGGGATGTGGCAACGTTGTTCAATGATGTGTCGTACGAGGCTGGAACGCAGAGTGTTATCTTCAACGCGAGGGGCTATGCAAGTGGAGTGTATTTCTATCGTGTCGTCGTGCGTTCGCAGCACACAACATTCCAGGATGTGAAAAAGTTGATGCTGCTCAAGTAGGAATCCGACGCTATACAAACCGTGTGAACATGCCCCAACTTTTGAAAGGTTGGGGCATGGTGTTTATAATTGGGTGCATCGGTAGACGAGGACGTGAGCCCTGAAATCAGCCTATTGCCTCTTCTCGAAGTGGGAGGCATCCGTGGAGTGGTAGTTATCACAAATCCTGGAACACCTTGAGGGGCTTGCCTTCACGACGCATCCTGACTAATTTGCAATCCTCTCGCATTAGCAGTACATTTCAGCGCGCTGTCCAAGGGCGCATTCTCAAGAAAATTCCACCAAGAGGAAATCATGTTCAACGATAAGAGTTTATTCTGTAAGGCAGTCCTATCTGCCTTTTTGTTTACATATTTATCGATCGCGGCGATTGCCGGGGAGAAGGAAGCCAGGGATTCCGGAAAGCCGGCTGACCCAATGTCGTCCGAGACATTCAATGGTCTCAAACTCAGATCGATCGGTCCCGCGCTCACTTCCGGGAGAATATCTTCAATTGCCGTCGATCCAACCGATCACAATGTCTGGTACATCGCCGCGGCCTCGGGCGGCGTTTGGAAGACTGCCAATGCGGGTACATCCTGGACCCCTGTTTTTGATAACGAAGGGTCATATTCAATCGGATGTGTCACAATCGATCCAAACAATCCGCTTGTCATTTGGGTGGGGACGGGAGAAAACAACAGCCAGCGGAGTGTGAGTTACGGAGACGGCGTATACCGATCGGAGGACGGCGGTCATTCATGGAAAAACATGGGATTGAAAAAGTCGGAACACATCGCACGCGTTGTCATCGATCCCCGCAACTCGGGCACCGTTTTTGTCGCAAGCCAGGGTCCTCTCTGGGGATCGGGCGGAGACCGGGGCGTTTTCAAGAGCACCGATGCAGGAAAGACATGGAAAAACGTTTTGTCGATCAGCGAGAACACAGGCGCATCAGATCTGGTGCTTGATCCAAAACACCCGGACATTCTCTACGCTTCATCGTATCAGCGCATGCGCCATGTCTGGACACTCATCGACGGTGGGCCGGAATCTGCAATCTATAAATCAATCGATAATGGGAATACATGGACTAAACTGACAAACGGATTACCGTCGGTCGATATGGGCCGTATCGGTCTCGCAATCTCCCCGGCCGATCCGAAAGTCGTATACGCAACGATTGAAGCTGCGAACCAGAAGGGCGGATTTTTCCGTTCCGTTGATTACGGTGCTACGTGGGAAAAACGAAATGATATAATTGCAGGAAGTCCTCAGTACTATGGGACAATCTTTCCGGATCCGAAAGATGTTGACAGGGTCTACCTGATGGACCTTTTTATCATGGTGACCAATGATGGTGGAAAAACATTCTCGCGGTTGGGGGAAAAGTCAAAACATGTCGATAACCACGCGATGTGGATTGATCCTGAGGATACGAGGCACTATCTGGTTGGATGCGATGGAGGATTGTACGAGAGTCTCGATCGCGGTTTGACGTGGGATTTCAAATCAAATCTTCCGGTAACGCAATTTTATGACGTATGTGTGGACAATGCGCTGCCATTTTATCATGTCTATGGCGGAACGCAGGATAATTTTTCGCTCGGCGGGCCGTCCCGAACCAATACCGCGTCCGGGATTACAAACGCAGATTGGTTCGTAACCACTGGAGGAGATGGATTCCAATCCCGTGTAGATCCCGAAGATCCTGACATTGTCTATAGTGAAAGCCAGTATGGCGGACTTGTCAGGTATGACAGGCGATCAGGGGAGGAAGTCGGCATCCAGCCCGAACCGGAAAAAGGTCAGGAATCCTATCGATGGAACTGGGACTCACCGGTTTTGGTCAGCCCTCATAAACACACGCGCCTCTATTTCGCGGCGAACAAGCTCTTCCGCAGCGAAGACCGCGGCGATTCGTGGACAGCGATCAGCGGAGACCTGACCCGCAGGATCGACCGGAATGAACTCCCAGTGATGGGAAAGATCTGGAGTGTGGATGCTGTCGCCAAGAATGCGTCCACCTCGCTTTACGGCAACTGCACGGCCCTTTCTGAATCACCACTGAAAGAGGGCTTGCTCTATGTGGGAACTGATGACGGTTTGATCAACGTAACGGAGGACGGCGGAGCGAATTGGCGAAGAATCGACCGGTTCCCCGGTGTTCCCGAGAAGACCTACGTCAGCCGTGTCCTTGCCTCCCAATGTGATCTGCATACTGTATACGCTGCATTTGATAATCATAAGGACGCAGATTTTGCCCCCTACATCCTCAAAAGTACGGACGCGGGAAAATCGTGGTCATCGATCAGAGGAAATCTGCCGATGCGGGGGAGCGTTCTTGCAATTGCCGAAGATCATGTTGACCGGAACCTTCTCTTTGCAGGGACAGAATTCGGACTCTTTTTCACGAACGATGGAGGCGAAAAATGGATTCAGTTAAAAGGCGGTTTCCCTACGATCGCCGTGCGCGATCTGGCAATTCAAAGCCGGGAAAATGATCTGGCGCTGGCAACATTCGGGCGAGGGTTCTATATCTTTGATGATTACACTCCGCTGCGCACTGTTTCGAGGGAACTGTTCAACCGAGAGGCATCTCTCTTTTCGGTCAAAGATGCTTTGATGTATATTGAATCACAACCTCTCGGCGGAACGAAAAAATCCTTTCAGGGAGAATCCTTCTTTGAGGCGTCGAACCCTCCATTTGGTGCAAGCTTCACATATTATTTGAAGGACGCTCTCAAGACGAAAAAAGAAATCCGACAAGACGCTGAGAAGGAGGCCGAAAAAAAGAAGGAAGCGGTTCACTATCCTTCCTGGAATGAACTCAGGGCGGAAGACGAAGAAGAAGCTCCGGCGATTTATCTCACAGTTTGCGACAGCACTGGAAACGTAATCCGGAAAATTCCTGGTTCGAATACAAAGGGCATCAGCCGCGTTTCCTGGGATTTGCGATATCCGCTGCCGATGGTTGCTCCGCCTCCGCCACCTGAGAGCGGTGAAGAACCGGAATCCGGCCCACTCGTTATGCCCGGCCGATATTCTGTGACGCTCTCCAAGCGTGTAAACGGGGTTCTAACCCAACTCGCTCCCATGCAGTGGTTCAATGTTGTTGTTCCGGGCCAGGCAGCAATGCCTCCGGCCGATCGTTCGCTCCTTGTGGATTTCCAAAAGAAAGTTGCTCATCTCCAGCGGGCGGTCTATGGAACAATCCAGACAGCGAACGAAGTGAAGATGCGCCTCGGCGCTATTGAAAAAGCACTTCAGGAGACACCTGCCAGGGTAGACTCGCTCTCGCGAGAAGCCCTGCAGATCGAGCTAAACCTCAATAATATCCTGCGCGAGCTCCGGGGCGACATGACGTTGCGCTCACGGAACGAGAACTCACCCGTTTCGATTAACGAGCGTGTCTCGAAAATAGTCGATGATGAGGGTCTCTCGACGTCAAAGCCGACTCAGACAGCGCGCGATTGCTACACTGTTGCAGGCGCCGATCTGCAGATACAACTCGATAAACTAAAATCCCTGATCGAAATAGATCTCGCGGGTCTTGAAAAACAAATGGAAGCTGCCGGTGCTCCATGGACACCAGGCCGTCTTCCGACCTGGCACGAAGAATGATGATCTGTGCGAAAATTCCTAATTCTGGCTGGCGGTCTTGCAAATGAACCGCAATGAGAGCTCGAAATCATGTAGTCATTATGCACTAACCACTCGACTCTAAGGAGGGGTATCATATGCGAAAATATTTTATACCGATATTTCTTCTGTGCCTGTTTACAGGGGTCGCCATGTCACTCCAAACAGAGCAACCCCAGGGGATCGCAATCACGGATGCCAGGCTGGGGAGGGATGTGAAGGATCGTGCGATTGTGGACGAAGACTCCACCTTCGAACTCAATGCGAAGGCTTTTTTCTGGTTTAAAGCCGAAGGGGCAGCATCCGACAGTCTGACCGTAACCTGGACGCAGGGTGACTATTCGCATGAAGTGAAATTGTTCATAGGTGGGAGCCCATGGCGTACGTGGTCGGCAAAGATGTTAACGAGGAAGGGGGACTGGACGGTTAGTGTCGCCGGTCCGGATGGGAAAATCCTCAGACAGGTCGGATTCAAAGTCCGCTAAAATACCGGTCGAAGTATGAGGGAGGTCTTTGGTTCCTAAATTGGGTCCCGGATCCTGTTGCTCTCGGTCGGGTGTGTCGGAGAAGTGCAGCAGATCTTGGGAAGAACTGAGAGAACTCCCGCTGGGTGCAAAATCAGTTTGCTTCGCCTCAACGCGCCGGGGAGTTTTGTATGATAACCGCATGAGGGCTGAACTCCGTATCCGGGGTTATTATGAAGATCATTAAAATCATAGATGATGCGCTGTTGAGAGTAGTCGATACTGTTCTCATCCTCCTCTTCTTCCTGATGCTCGGGCTATCAATCAGTCAGGTCACCATGCGATATTTCTTCGGGGGAGGGACGCTCTGGGGAGATATTGCCGCACGCGAGCTTGTCCTCTGGGTGGGATTTCTCGGAGCGGTGATTGCGACACGCGAGAGTAAACATTTCCACATTGATGTGCTGACGCGGTTTCTTAAGAAGCGGCATCAGTACTGGCTGCAAAGCTTTTCAAATCTGTTTTCAGCGGTTGTCTGTTATTATCTTGGTCAGGCAAGCATCACGTTCGTTCAGCTCGATCCGCAGGGGAAGACAATTCTCAATGTGCCGACCATGGTGATGAGCTCGATCATTCCAATCGGTTTTTTTGTGATGATGATCCAGTTTGTAATTCAGATGGTTGGTAACATACACGCGGGTTTTACCTTTGCCTCAACATCGGACCAGGAGGTCTCCTGACCGGATGGATCTGATCATTGCAGGGGTCATACTTCTTCTTCTGTCGGTCGTCGGGACACCGATGTTTGCGCTCATTGCGGCTGTTGCCCTCCTCGCTTTTCACAATGCGGGGATCGACACTGCTGCGATTATCGTCGAACTGAATCGCCTTGCCGATTTCCCCGCCCTGATCGCAATCCCGCTATTTACATTTGCGGGCTATTTGCTTGCCGAGAGTAAAGCGCCGCAGCGGCTCATGAATTTTGTTCAGGCGCTGTTTGGCTGGATGCCGGGCGGCACGGCGATCGTGGCGCTTTGCACGACCGCTGTCTTTACTGCTTTTACCGGCGCCTCGGGTGTAACCATTATTGCCATGGGAGGGCTCCTGTATCCATCACTCCTGAACCATGGGTATCCCGAGAAATTTTCACTTGGACTCATGACGACCTCGGGCAGTCTTGGTTTGCTGTTTCCTCCTTCTTTGCCGATCATTCTCTATGCTCTGGTCGCCAAGATAAGCCTTGATACTCTTTTTCTCACCGGCCTTGTCCCGGGTATCTTTCTTCTGATGGTCCTTTCGGCGTACAGCATCCGCATCGGGAATAAGGCACGAGTGAAACTGGTTCCTTTTAGAATCGGCACTGTGATGAGTGCTTTCAAGGACGCGGCATGGGAACTACCGCTTCCATTCATCGTGATCGGCGGAATATATGGCGGCATTTTCACCGCCACCGAAGCGTCGGCAATTACGGCGTTCTACGTCGTCATTGTTGAAGTATTTGTGCGCCGGGATCTGAAACTCTTTTCTGACGTTCCCCGCGTCGTCAGACAAAGCATGGTGCTGGTCGGCGCGATCCTTGTGATGATGGGTGCAGCACTTGGATTGACGAACTACCTGATTGACCAGGAAATCCCCAAAATGTTGTTCACGTTCATCAGCCAGTTTGTTTCAAGCAAGGTGGTCTTTCTTCTCATCCTGAATGTGTTTATCCTCATTATGAACATGATCGAAATATTTTCGGCAATCATCATCATTGTTCCGATCATTGTTCCGGTTGCGATGCAGTATGGAGTGAACCCCGTCCATCTGGGAATTATTTTCCTCCTGAACCTTGAGCTTGGGTATATGACTCCGCCCCTTGGGCTAAATCTTTTCCTCTCCAGCATCCGCTTTGGGAAACCACTTCCTTCTGTGTACAAGGCAGTCCTCCCATTTTTTATCCTCGTTCTCGCCGTGCTCCTGCTCATTACCTATGTCCCGCATCTGAGTCTCTTGTTTGCGGGAGGTGACCGGTAGTAATCAGGGAGCTGATTGGGTAACCTGAATCCCATTAAGTTAATGAGTGGTTCCGTCCAGCATTTTCTCAATATTGATTAACAAAAGGAGTGTGTTCAATGATGAACAAGTTCGATTTCGGGGATGGTGCGCCATCTATCGTACGTCACGGTATACTTGACATTACACCCAAATTTCGTATATTTACGGTCGAAGTCACAAGAAATTGATAGGGATCGGGGAGTATTAGTCACATGAGGATATCAATTTAACATTCAAAACGAATTGGAAGCCCCCCGACCGACAACCCCAACCTCATCCACACCGGACGCATCCCGCGATGTAAATCGCGAAACCTTCCGCCAGTTACTTCGGCAGGCCGATAAATTCATTCTTGAACAGCAATTTGAAAAGGCAAGAGAACAACTTGCCGAAGCAAGGAATTTATTTCCCCAGAATCCTTTTATCATTGCTTTCGAGGAACGGATATCGATTTTTGAGAATAAATCAAAAGCGAGCGAGAGCCAGCAGGTTGTCCCTGCCACCGTTTCCGAGGAAAAACCCCATGAGGAACATGCTCCCGAACCTGCCGTTGCGGGAGATGTCCATAAGATTGAGGAAGCATTAGAACGGAAGATCCGTCAGGAAATTGAGGCGGAGTACACGGCCCGTCTCGCGGAGGAGCTCCAAAATGCGGAATCGATCTCGGCAAGGGTATTTCGGGAAGAGCGCGAAAAGTTTGAGCAACAACAGCAAGCTCTAAAAGAGGAATATGACCGCCACCTAAAAGAGGCGTTGGAGACCGCGCAAAAGAACTATGCGAGTGATCTTGAAAGAGAGATCCTGAACGCAGAGCAAAATCTCAAGAATCAGCATGCGGAGCATGTTGCGTCGGTCGAAAACGCGATGAAATCGGAGTTGATGAAGCAGTATGAGGAGGATCTGAAGAAACGCGAAGGGCAGTTCGAACGGGAGAAAGAGATACTCCTGGAACATGAAAGAAAAACGTTCGAATCCCGTGAAAAGGATTTGAAGGACAATTTCGCAAACGAATTGCGCGAAGCGCTTCAGAAAACCGAGCAGGTGGCGCGGGCACAGACAATCGAGCAGCAACAGAGTGAGAAAGACCACCTCCGGGAACAACTGACCGGTGAGTTTCAAAAGACCCTTGAACGCGAACGGAATTCTGCAAAGAAACTGTACGAACAGCTAAAGGCGTCGATCGAAACAACCTACCGTGAGAAGGAAGAGAGCCTGCGGACGCATTTTGAAAAACAACTCGGCGAGCAGTTACAGCAGCTCCAGACGAAAGCGGCGGAAGAGTTCGAAGTCAAGCGCGCAAATCAGCGCAAAGCCCTTGAGACAGAGTTCGACGAAAAGCTTAAGACCCAACTGGAGGAGGAGCGGCAGCGGATCCAGTCGGAGGCACAGGCGACTATTGATGCCGAGAAAAAAAGCCTCAATCAGAAGTACGAAGAGTTCCTGAAGGAGCAGGAAGACAAAATAGAGAAGATCCGTACAGACCTCAGTAATGAAAAGGAAAAAGTATTTCTCCAGAAGCTGACGCAGGTCGCGCATGAGTATGAAAACAAACTCGAGCTCCTCGGTGCGACTGTGCCGGAATCTCCCGACGAACGGAAAGCGATGTACCGGGAGAAGATCAGGCCGTTTTACGTCGACGGAATGCCGACGGTGGAGGCTGCAAAGAGAGTCATGCAGCTCAAGGAGCTTCTGGGGTTAACCTTTGACGACCATTTGCAGATTGAATCCGATGTGCGGCTTAATCTGTACGTTGAGAACGTGGAGAAGAAGTTAAAAACCAGCGGCGGACTCAACGAGGCGGACGTTCTCGAGGAACTCAAGAAAAGATTTTCAATTTCGCAGGAAGAGATTGCCCGGCTTGAGCCGTATATTCTCTCGCGGTTTCAAAAAGCAACCTCGAAGGGGAGAATTCTTGTTGTCGATGATGAGGTGCTGCTGCTCGAGACGGTTTCAGATCTGTTGGCGGAACACGGATTCCAGGTGACTACCGCAGCCGATGTGAAAAGCGCCATCGACGCTCTTGCCAAAACGGCGTTTGACCTGATTCTCAGCGACATCAACTTCGGGGCAGGAGAGCTCGACGGGTTTAAATTCTTCAACCGGATCCAGGATGATGATCGGCTTCGGAAAATTCCCTTTGTATTTATGACTTCACTCAAGGATGGCGTTATCGTCCGATCCGGATTACAGATGGGTGCGGACGATTATCTCACCAAACCAGTGGATCCGGACATCCTCGTGGCGGTCATTGAGGGTAAACTGAAGCGGTTCGGAAAAGCGCAGTGAGATTGGCTTCGCCGCCCCACGATGCACATCGGTCGTGCGAAGGAGGGGGTTCAACGCGGTTTAGATAGGAGGTCGTAATGTTTTCATTTTCGGTTTCTGCCCTGTACATGGTTATCAATCTTACCCTGGTAGCCATTGTCTATGTCCGATCACCCAAAACCCTCCTGGTCAGATTCTATGCCGTGAGCACACTCTCCCTTGTTTTTCTTGGTCTCGGTGGTTTTGCGCTCACATATTTTACTCGATCGCTGGCGCAGAAACTGCTGATGTATATTGTATTCCTGCTGTACGCGATCTTCCCCTTTCTCTTCATGCATTTCATAGCTATCTTCACGCACCGCGCAGAAATCGTACGATCCAGACTTGTCCTCTTTGCGATCTACGGAACGGGTCTGTTCGCGTATGTCATGATGTTATTGAATCGCCTTCCCGTCCCGATCACTGACGATGGGATCATCACCCAAAGTGCGATTGTATATTTTGTGACATGGATGTCGATCTTTTTCAGTATTGGTATTGCTATTCTATATGATAGTTACAGCCGCTTCCGCGAGAAGACGTTAAAAACCAACGTCCTGTTTGTTTCGTTCATGTTACTCCTGCTTCTTCTTCCCGGACCGTTCACTGAATCGCTCGTATTCAGGATCGGGAACATGAGTTTCAACGGCTACTTCTACATCTGTACGCTGGGCCTGATCATCGGCATCTATTTTATTTTCCGGTTCAGGATTGTGACCAACACAATGTATGATGCGCTGAAATCAGCGTTGTCTGTCATGAACGATCTCCTTGTGACAACCAATGATCAATTTCAGATTACACTTGTTCGCGGACGGGCAGTATCTTCCCTCCTTGGTTACGAGGAGAAGGATTTGCTTGGACAGCCCCTTTCGACGCTTGTCACTGACAAGAATTATCTGGAGGAATACCGCGGATACGTCCTCGAAGGGCGAATGAGAGAATGCTATTTCGATGCGGAGGTCCAGGGAAAAACAGGGACACGTTACCCGATGAATTTTTCCTTTACGCCCATGGAGATGGAGAATGAGGTGACGGGATTTGTGGGGGTAGGAAGAGACATGAGGGAGCGTAAGAAACTTGAAGCTGAGCTCCTTCAGGCTCAAAAAATGGAAAGTCTTGGGACACTGGCCGGAGGCATCGCGCACGATTTCAACAATATTCTGCAAATTATTCTGATGAACACCCTCTCGCTCTCGAACAAGAAGCTCAGCGAGGAAAGAATACAACATATCGTGGATGTAAACAAGAACGCCGTTCAACGGGGAGCAAGTCTGGTCCAGCAGATCCTCACTTTTGCACGCAAAACCGAGGTGCATTTTAAACCGCTGAGTGCGAATGCGCTGCTGGAGGAATTGACAAAGATGTTAAATGAGACATTTCCCAGGATGGTGGTCATTAAGCTCGAGCTGGATCCCTCAACCCCGATTATCCTTGCCGACCAGACGCAAATGCACCAGGTGCTGCTGAACCTTTGCGTCAATGCACGCGATGCCATGCCTGACGGCGGGACGATTACCCTTAAGACTGATGTTATTGCCGGAGAACGCATCCGCGAGCTCTTTCCTGCTGCTTCAGAGGACAATTATGTGCGCCTGGTCGTATCGGATACGGGTCATGGGATGGAAGAAAATGTCCGGAGCAAGATTTTCGAGCCATTCTTTACAACCAAGAGCAAGGAAAAAGGAACAGGATTGGGATTGTCTGTTGTCTACGGTATCGTCTCAACTCATCACGGATTTATTGATGTCGAAAGCTCAGTCGGGCACGGGAGCATCTTTCATGTCTACATTCCCCTCTCATCCCGGGGCGAAACAAGGGTGGGAGCGCCGGAAACTGCCCGAAAGGTCGTGCAGGAAGGTTCAGAAACAATTCTCATTGTGGAGGACGAGGAGTTTCTGCGGGATTCCCTTAAATCGCTCCTCAAGTCGGCAGGATACAGCGTTATAACCGCCGATGATGGATACGATGCTCTGGCGGTTTTTTACAAGCACAAAAACGATATTGACCTCGTTGTCACCGACCTGGGCCTTCCGAAATTGAATGGCTGGGATGCTGTGCTTAAGATGCGTGAGGTTCGCCCGGATCTTAAGGCAGTTATTTCGAGCGGTTATCTGGATCCCGAATTCAAATCCGAGTCCGGAGAGGTTGAAGGGTTCATTCTAAAGCCGTTTAATCCGACCGACATTCTCCACATTGTACGCAAGAGTCTGGATGGGAAGAGAAAAACGGCGGTCAAGACCGGTTAGAATTGTTCGGGGAATTGCCCGGGAGTGGGGATGAATCTCTCCTCAAATTTCTCGCGGAAATTTCCGGACCTTCATTCCTCCATCATTCCAGCACATGCTTTCGCCGTCGCGTAGTGTCACAAACCCCTCCCTGTGTAGATAAGCGGCCAAAATCTTAGAGAGCATCTTTTTCATCGTCTCAGGGTGACGTGCGGATTTGAATGAATTCGATCGGGGCACCGTTCTCCTCGATGAAGGCTACCATCACTCCCTCCGATGGACTGTTTGGTTGAATAATTACTTTTCTCCCTTTTATCGCCTCATGAAGGTCGTCAACCTGGAATGCAACGTGTGGAAGTGTCTTGACAATTTCAGGGAGCTGGCAATCTTCTTCATATCGCATCCACTCGATTCCAAACTCACTGCGGTCGTAGCCGCAGTAATACACCTTGTGATTCTTCAGGTAAACTTCTCCCTCCATCGGCTCTTTTGTCGGGATACCGATGTGATGGTATTTTAAGCCGGAGACGGCATTCATGCGATACCTGTACAATTTGTGAAATGTCTGGTTGTTGTGAATCCTGATTTTGTGAAAACTCAGACCACTGAGAATGAACAATGTCCGGGCAGTACACAGGGATGAACAAATACTGCGCATGATGAATGTGAGCCTTCCACTATTGGTTGAACATGTTTGTGACCTCGCAGGTCGTATTATTTCTGAACGAATGAGATTAACCAAAATTGTGCAAAATATCAAACTTCTGGATGTGTATGAACCCGTGTGAAAATTCGGGAATGCTATGCAGACTGGAGGAGGTCGATTTTGTGCGGGGTGAAGAGTTGATCCGGATGATGGTTTGAATACAGGCTGGGGTGAAAGCGGACGAGATGAAGTGCGTTCGGCATCTGTTTAACGTTGGTCTTAATTTCTGCAAGATGCGGTGGGAGGACCAGGGGAATAAAAAAGGGTGAATTCGGTTTGTCGTATCACGTGGGAGGGCCGCGATAGACGGGGAGTAACTGAATCCACCCTCACTGCTGTTGAATAAATATACAAAAAAGGTGCCAACCGGAATGATCAAAAAGGGGAAATTGCCTGGCATATTGGGGATAGAAATATTACGGTTGAAAAGAGTAGATTCGGCAAATTTCAAACTTGAAATAATGGAGGAATAAAAAAGCCCGCAAAGCAATCCACATTTTGCCACTCTTAGTGTCCATCGAATTCCCCTCGGCTGTAGCATTAGATAGACAGATACTGTCCACCGGATTCCTTAATTCTCCCGATGGATCCACCATACCTGTTGCCTCACATAAAACTCTCACCGAACTGGTATTCGCCGCCTCATGGCAGGATATTTGAAGCAACGAGTGAATCGCAACTATCGCACGACTGACGTAAAATCAGTTTTCGTGTGACTGTGGGTATCGCAATATTCCTTTGTGCGTGAGGGATTCGAAATCGACAGGGTTGTGCGGTCCGGAAGATTTCCTGGAAGGGATCACCTTGTGACAATCGGAGTCTTTCAATCCCGCTGCAACTTGAACGCATTAAGGGCATTTGATTTACTCGCCGCAGCGGGATTGTCTGGTTATGCGGTGAGGGATTGAATCGTGTGTTTTCCCGAAGGGATCACTTCGTGACGATTTCGAGAAGTTCTCTTTCGGTTCCTTTCTCTTCAAAGAGAAAGGAACAAGTCAGAAGGAAATTAGTAGTTGGAAGCCGACCAATTGACCTCAACGCTGGTTTGGTGGGCTTATTGAGCTTTCTTTTCGAAGCTTCTCCCTATTTCCGGCAGCCCGCACTAAATGTCTTTGCGATTCTCGATCGTATCTCGTGCGTTTGCCTGACATTTTCGACCAATTAGAGTGAATTTCAAATTGGTCATCATTGATTGGTGCACTTGACAAAACGATCGTGGCCGTGGATCAGATGATGTTGGGAACATCCCTTGAAAAGCCACCGAATTTTGCCTCCAATTCAGATCCCGCTGCGCCTAATGTTGCATTTCTATGAAATTATGCTATATTTTGTAACGATTTTAAAGGGAGGAGATTGAATGGAGTGAGGTTGGATGGCGTCTTGTTCGGTGATTAGATTTGTGCCAGTAGCCCGCACTATTGTGGAGAACTTTGCGAGAACCACAATGTGCGGGCTTTATCATTTTCAGAGGTGTCAGTGATGACGCCGGAGGTAACGGAGGGCGAGACCACTCACCAACCTGATCTGGGATTGCTGATCGATGGGAGTTTTCCGCGAAGTACCGGTCTTCTTTCGAGTCAGTGGGAAATTGGTATCGTAGGTGATTTCTGCCATGTTTACCTGCTTTCAAAGAGATCAGTGAACATGAATGAAGTATTCAAGACCTTCCCGGGAAAGGGTGGAGTAAAGAGCATAAAGGTCTCAGAGATCAGCACGAAAAGGCTCAAGGAACGCAAGTCAGGGTACGAAGCCAATTGGAAGAATAATCTTGAGTACCTGATTCCAGAGAAAATGAAAACTTCTTTTGACCAAGAGTGGGACGCATCGGTTGCCACGTTGGAGAAAGCAATTACGCCTTAGTGAGGCGTAACCGCCAGATGTCGTATGAGAATGATAGATATCTTAATGATACACAGGAGCAATTCGGACATGTATATCGTGCTCAAGTGTTACCTCCATCTGAAATAGGAAACTCTGAGACATAAATTCTAAATGCCCTGTGATTACAAGAAAATCGCGGAGCAAAACCTCCGCAAGTACGGGACTGAGATAGAGCGTATCGGTGAAATGCTTCTCGCTCATCATTACTCAGATAGGACTCATTTTGTCTACGAGTTGTTGCAGAACGCAGAAGATGCCATCAGGTTGAGAAAAAATAATGCTGGTCTCCCTCGATCGGTCTGTTTCACCTTGGATCACGATCATTTGGAATTTACTCATTATGGATTGCCCTTCGAAGAGAAGCACGTCAGTGCCATTTGTGGGATCGGTGAGAGCACAAAAGAGGATGAACTCACGGCGATTGGGCATTTTGGGATTGGGTTCAAGTCGGTCTATGCGTTTAGCAAGAAGCCAGAGATCCATTCAGGAGATGAGCACTTTGTAATCGATGCGTTCGTGAGACCCAGGATGATTGCCGAAAGAAGAACATCTATAGGTCAAACACTCTTCTGCTTTCCTTTCGCAGATACGGACGCATATAAGGAGATTCTCAAACGGCTCGAAGTCCTTGGTCATCGGACTCTCCTTTTTCTAAAAGAGATTGATAGCATTGAATGGAAAGAAATGGGCGGGAGCAACGGGATCTTCCTAAGAGAGGCGACCCACCTCGGCACAAATATCCGGCGCGTTACATTATATGGTGAATCGAGCGAAGGGACCAAGGCGGAACCCGAAGATTGGCTGGTTTTCAGCCGGGATGTCTTCAAGAACAAAGAAGAAAAGGCTGGTCAGGTCGAAATTGCCTACGCGCTCACGAAGGATGAAAATGGCAATCATCTCATCACCCCGGTGACCGATTCTCCTCTCGTCGTATTCTTTCCGACTGAGAAGGAAACAAATCTCGGCTTTCTTGTTCAAGGTCCTTACAAGACGACTCCAAGCCGGGACAATATTCCCAAAGACGACACGTGGAATCAGTACCTAATTGCCGAATCGTCTCTCCTCGTGAAGGATTCGCTTCGTAAACTCAGCCAGATGAATCTCTTGTCGGTTGGCGTAATTCGAGCGATGCCATTAGATCGGAGCAAATTCAAACCACCATCTTGGAGTGCGGAACCCGAACACATGTTCAAGCCAATCTTTGACAGCGTGAAGGATTCCTTTCGCGAGGAGGAACTCATTCCAAGACATGGAGGCGGATATGTCTCGGGTAAGTGTTCGAAAATTGCACGCACTGATGGGCTACGCAATATTCTCGATTCGATACAATTGACCCAACTGTACCGAGCGGAAAAGGCACTTTCATGGATCACAGCGGATGTTACCTACAATAGAACGCCGGAAGTCAGAAGATATCTGATGCAAGAACTAGACATCGATGAAGTGGACACCGACAGTTTGTTGCCACTTTTCACGCAGGATTTCCTCGCTCAGCAGACTGATGATTGGATCGCGTCCCTCTACGCATTCCTCCTTGATCAGTCCTCTTTATGGCGTGACGGGGGGTTCCGGCTTAAACCAATTATCCGATTGGAAAATGGCGAACAGGTAATCCCGTTCGATGAGTTTGGCACTCCCAAAGTCTTCTTGCCCGGCCCTGCCCGGAGCGGGTTTCGCACGGTTAAGGAATCAGTCTGTAAGAACATTGATGCTCTCAGGTTTCTCAAGGCCTTTGGTCTCACAGAGCCGGATCCAGTCGATGATGTAATCGAAAATGTCCTCGCACAGTTTACGGACGACCTTACAGACTTGGACGACGCTTCGTATCAGAAAGCCATCACCAAAATAATCGATGCATTTCAGACCGACTCCGAGTCGCAGCGGAAGAAACTTTTGAATGCCCTTCACGCTACGGCTTTTCTTCGGAGTAAGAATGCGGGCTCAAATGAAATACTCTTCAAATGTCCTGAGGTGGTGTACATACCGACCGATAGTTTGCAAACGCTTTTCTCCGGATCAGAAGAAGTATGGTTCGTCGATCGCACGGACGAGGCTCTAACTGGCGAATCTGCGAGACAGTTCCTGGAGGCTTGTGGTGTCAGGACCTATTTGCGCCGTGAACAGTGTGAAAGTTCATTGAGTTCCGACGAACGTCTCGAATTGCGAAGGGCGGAAGGCGCGACCAACTGGTCGAGGCACTCGATCACCGATTATGACGTGATCGGATTGCGGGAAGCCGCCCTCAGAATTTCTTCACTGTGCTTCGAGCAAGCCGAACCCGTGGCGGCCTCGCTTTGGCGCGTATTGACTGATACTCTTCGCGAGGCTCGTGAAACGTTCTTCCGAGGAACGTACGCTTGGGCGTACTTCCATAGCGAATGGAAGAGGCCCTTTCCCGCACAGTTTGTTCGCGATCTGAGAACCGTCTTGTGGGTCCCGACGGCGAAAGGAGAATTGCGGGCGCCTCAACAAGTATGCTTCAGCGAAGTCGCCCGAAGCATTACAGATTCGCCTAATCCAATTTTGCAGGAATTGCTCGGCTTCAGGCCAGAGACGATTATGCAACTCGCAAAAGAGGCTGGTATTGAGTTGGAAACAATTGAGCTTGTAAAGAAACACGGCCTCACAACTGATCGCCTCCGTGAGATGCTCGAACATGCGGGCTTAGTTGACAGCCCGGGTGAGGAGGCCCCAGCGGCGCCGCCTCAGCCAGGTGGTGGTGGCAAAGGCCATCCAGGAGAGGGGACAGGACCGGCAACTCCACCACCCCCAGGTACGGACCATCCTGATGGCCAAACGCGATTCTTTTCATATGTTTACACCTCTCCGGACTCTGATGACCACTCTGCTATGAGCCCGGAGGAAATTTTCCGGAGAGAAAAGATCGGCCGCGATGGAGTCGATTATGTGATCGAACAAGAAGGACTGCGTGGTGTCAATGTGAAGGAGATGCCTCATACAAATGAGGGGTATGATCTGGAAACCTATGACGATTCCGGCAACATTGAACGTTACATCGAAGTGAAAGCGACGGGCCAATTATGGGGCACTCGCGGGGTTACACTCTCCGATCCTCAGTTCAGGCACGCACGTCAACTCAAAGATAAATACTGGCTCTATGTGGTCGAAAAGAGTGGCAAAGAAAACTGTAAGCTTTATCGTATTCAAAACCCGGCAATGAACATCGGCAGCTATGTTTTCGACGGAGGGTGGAAGCAAATTGCCGTTGGTACCGACGATGCATCGGAACAAGAGGACTAAAATGCGAACTGCTCTCATCAGCCTTGAACCGGTCTACAAATGCATCCAGCAAGCCCATGGCTATCCGACATCACCACCGCCTTTGCCAGCTCGCCGTAGCGAAATACACGCAAGATATCGCCACACATTCCAGGGCCTTATCAAGGATGTTTCAGGTGTGCGGGCTGTTTATCTTTGGTTCGCTAAGGAGCTTGATGCGGTGCCAGAATATGTCTACGTCGGTCAATCGCAAAGGAGCTCCATTGGTCTCCATCGTCGTTTTAGTAATGAGTTCAGGCAGTGGTATCACATCCTCTGGATGAAAGCATTTAGCTCCGATCGCTATATCAAAGACGCCGTAGAGATTTACAACACTCCGACCAAGGACTATACCAAGGATATTCGAAATCAGACGCTCAAGCGCGGTGCGACTCACATTGTATACTCTACTAATCTACCCGAGTCTGTCAATGTGGACTCCCTGGAATCCGAGTTGATTTTTCTCTTCGGATGCCCCAGAGGAAACGACGATATCCCGTCGCGTAAGCCAGTGAGATACTCTCAATATGCGCTCTCTATCAGAGATAATTTTCTTTCGTGTATCAACAAATGTTCACCGTACAGTCTTCCACTTCTCACTTGATCTGCCATGCGAACAATTACAATTGAGAAGCTTTGGAAGAAGAAGGAATTTGACCCCAACGAGGGGCAGCGCGAAGCGATTCTGCATACGAGCGGACCACTCTTTCTCACGGCCGGTCCCGGTTCCGGTAAGACCCGTGTCCTTCTGTGGCGTACACTAAACCTCTTGGTGTTCCACGAAGTGAAACCTGAGGAGATCTTCCTCAGTACCTTTACAGAGAAGGCAGCTCTCCAGCTGAAAGAAGGTCTCCGCACGTTGTTGGCTATCGCTACAAACGAGACAGGCATCCCGTATGATATTTCAAAAATGGCTATCGGGACTGTCCATTCAATCTGCCAAAAAATCCTTACCGACCGCCGTTTCACTGCTGGCGCCACTCGTCCCCGCTCGCCGGAAGTAATGGACGAACTTGATCAGTATTTCTTCCTATACCGACGTCGTGAGTGGGAGTCGATGCTAGGTGCTGCAGGCTTTGATGATCTAAATACAGCTAACGCCGATGTCAATAAGTTCATTGCCGATAGTAAGTCATCATCCCGACATAACGCTGTCTCGAACTGCATCGCATTGTTCAATCGTTTCTCAGAGGAATGTCTCGATCCGGTTGAAGTGCGAAAAGGAATTCGCGACGCTGAGAAGCGCAAATTCCTCGCCGCCTATCAACATTACCTCCAATCTCTGACGACACGTGGAAAATTCGGTTCCGTCGATTTTTCACTCCTTCAACAAAATGCCTTGAACGTTCTCGTAAAATCCGTTCATTCGGAGAATGCCTTCCGTCACCTGATCATTGATGAATACCAGGACACGAATACGGTCCAGGAGCGCATTTTCTTTAAGCTTGCTAGGGGTTCGAAAAACATCTGTATTGTCGGAGATGACGATCAAGCGCTTTATCGCTTCCGTGGCGCCACAGTCGAGAATCTCGTGGAATTCCCAACCCGCTGTCAACAATCCCTAAAGTGTAAGCCGGTAAGAATTGATCTTGAAATAAACTATCGCTCCCGGCAACACATCATTCATCACTTCACAGATTTCATCAATCGGTGCGACTGGAAGAAGAAGCACGGCAAGGGACACTACCGAGTGCACGACAAGAAGATCAAGCCAGAGAGTTCCGACTCGATGCCCTGTGTCGTTGCGTCAACACCTGCTGAACCTGACACTGTGTATGGCGAGATAGCTGACCTCGTTGTTAAGCTCATCAAGACGAAGAAAGTCGAGGATCCCAACCAAATCGCATTCCTCTTTCCTGCAATGAAAGGTAACACACGAGTCCGGTGTTTTAAGGAGGCGCTTGAGCAGCGCGAGCTAAAAGTCTATGCTCCCCGAGCCGGTCGTTTTCTCGATCAGGATGAAGCCATTGCGTTGTTTGGCCTCTTCCTCAAAGTTTTCGGGAAACCGGCTGTAAGTGAGAAGTTCAGTCAAGGAATGCGTGACTTTACCGGGTGGATGAGCGCATGCACCGAGCGAGCCGGGGAAATAATTGACAAGGACCGGAACCTCAAAGAGTTCATAAATGACAAGCGCAAAGAGATTGATGAAATTTTCATGGACTATGACCGCATCACGAGTTTCGTCAAACGTCACAGATGGTCGTTGAATGATCCGTTCACGCTTGAGATGCGTCGTAAACTGGCCGAGATTGCTGGGCTCTCGGCACGTGCTCAGAAAACGCTCTGCAATCAGTACCTCGAGAAAATCATCGTTCAGCGAGCCGCCGAAGGAAATCCATTTACGCTCGGATACATGATTAATCGCACCACATCCCTTGATTGGGGTGTCCTCGATCTTTTTTATCAGCTGAATGGATTCAAACATTTTCGGGACCTTTACGATCTCGCCCTCGAAGGGGACGAAGGACCGATGTGTAATCTCGGTATCCTCACGCAGTATCTCGCTCGATTCATGGATCAGTATGCGCCGATTATCACCGCCGACTTCCTTTCTGAGGAGAAATTTGTTCGCACGCTCTTCATTTCATACCTTTATGCACTCTATCGTCGGCAGGAATCGGAGTACGAAGATGCGGATGATCCGTTCCCGAAGGGCCGTATTCCCTTTCTCACGATTCATCAGGCAAAAGGGCTGGAGTTTCCAGTTGTTGTGCTTGGGACGCCATTCAAGAAGGATAATGGCGCTTCACGGATCGAAATCCTGACTCGTGAACTCCTTCAGAAAACAGACGGAGAACCCGAGGATCGAATCGGAGAATTTGACAACATGCGCATGTTTTACGTTGCCCTGTCACGTCCCAAAAATTTGCTTGTAATCCCTCACTATAAAGGTCAGGGCCAACAGATATCCGAGCCGTTTAAGACTATGCTCAACGAGCCAGGCGTTCTTCGCATTCCGAAATTAGACTTGAAGTCAGTACCGAATGCCGCTGTGGAAAAGGACGATCTTGGTAAGAACTATTCGTACACAGCAGATTTCCTTCTCTTTAATAAGTGCGCCCGGCAGTACATGGTTTTCCGGAAATTCGGGTTTGTCCCGTCTCGTTCGCAAATCATGTTCTTTGGCAGTCTCGTGCATCAAACTATCGAAGACCTTCATCACCTGCTTATCGATCAGCGTAAGAAGTAAAATGACTGAAAACGAGATCGAACAACATA
>JAWOMQ010000093.1:0-5245 GCA_033852415.1 Bacteroidota bacterium | reverse complement strand
GCCAGCTTGTATCCGGAAATGATCCGGCGATCTTGTTTGAATCATCCCAGATAGAAGTGGGGTCATGAAGACCTGTCGAATCCAGATGACTTCCCCACTCCAGCTTCACACCGTAAGGTTTCGTGGTGAGATTCGAGATTCTGAGTGGAGGCGCAGGCAAAGTGAGCGGAGTTTGGAATCCATTGAGGTACAACTTGAGCGCGTTTTCTGCGTTTTGTCTGAGGTTGTTCGGTCCCGCGTCGATACCATTGCCGCTGACAAGCGCGATGGTGATTTTCAGCGTATCGCCGGGACTCATGGTTCTGAATGGACCGAAGGAGAAGAAGAAGCGTGTATCGGTCGGTGCCGACGGGGATTGGCAGGGTTTGATAAGAGCATCCGGGAAAGGATCCCCTTTCATATAGCTATAGATTTCCGAATCCACAGTACCGGGGTTCGTGTAGCCATGCCACTGCCAGATGTATGTTAATGAATCGAGCGCCCGAGGAGTTCCCAGAACTACGATTCCTCCCGGCGTTGCCCCACGGTCGAGGGCGTTGTTGATATAGCCACAGCGCAGATCAGGGAAATAACAAGCATAATCATCATTATAGTATCCACCTTTAGAGATCGGCCCAACATCAAAATCAGCGAAGAATCCCACCCATACCGAATCGATTACATAATGACCGATATTAACAAAATAGTAGTCCATGGGAATCATTCCCTCGGCAAAAGGCTCCCTCCATGCATACGTCTTTTGGAATAATTTGATGCCCATCGAAAAGTGATTCGGCATGGGTACACTTCTAAATGTGTCGGTCGCGGCAAAATACATGTCGTTCTCTGATATGGCTGCATAGTCCTCATCAACGTGGGGTTCACCGTGATCTGCGACGCCATTGTGTTCCGTGTACTTATCTTTATCACGCTTCCGGATATAGTTTCCCCCGGCATCAAGCCGACATTTATCGAACGACGCCGGATCATAATTGTCATAATTTGGATCTGGATTGTAAACCGGATCGTAGCGTTTCCCGGTGCAGCTTACTTCAAGAGAGTCGGGGATACCATCCGCCCCGATATCATCGGTAGCTGGATTCCAATCCCCATCATTGTCCTGTCCGTCAAGGTCATCTTCGTCGGTCTTTCCATCATTGTCGTCATCACAGCCGCGGCGATTCACCTGGAGACCGTGTACGTAGTAATAGCCACTGTAGCCATCGCCGTTGGGATGATATGTCTCAGTACCGGCATTGGTTCGCCAGATTTTATCACGGGCGGTGTCCTGTTTTTCCGGCAGGAATTCCATATATGGCCCATTTGTATTGTAACCTTCGGACACGTGACGAACGCCGTTGATGAGACCTCCGATAACAGGTCCGGCGCCAAAGAGATGCTCGATGCATGAACCCACAGGGTACTCCATGCCAATTCCCAAAGTCGACGAACATCCATTGAGGGGAACCGGGAACGGGTCCCACGCGACAATTCCCATGGACATCTGGTTGCTCATCCACACCCTCAGACTATAGCCCTGCATCGCGTGTTTGGCCCACGTCACGCTTGTAGTTTTCTCCACGTCACGACGGCCATCATTGCTAAAAATGAATGGATTCTTTTCCTTCGCGCTAGTAAGGGTCAGATAAATCAGGAATGGTATTCCGAAATACCTTGCCATTTTCATATGCTTCACGACCTTCTCACGTGTGACAACTGAGATTATCACGCCAGGGAGAACATGCCGAAGTTGTTTGGGATTTCTCAATTGACCGGCATATGCCTCTCCCATTTATGAAAGGAGAGTCCACATAATGAATACGCTTATACCCGGTCAATGCCCTCTCATCAGCCGGGATTTTACAATTAAACTGTGACAGAAGCAAATATGTTCCGTCCTCATCTTGGGGTAAGAGGTTCATATTGTACCGTCCCAAGGCCGTACCCTGTCGGATTTCAAAATGGGCAGCGTCCTCCACGGAGTCGCAAAATTCCTGCACGAATTGCACAGAGTTTCCGCATTCGCATCCGGTCTGTATGGGAACTCAATGTGATAATTTCCACACGGTAGAAAAAATTAATTTGTGTCCGCTCCCTATAGTTATAGATTGATAGCTGTTACAGCCCCGCATAATTACACTGCGATGCATGCCGCTCGATCAGGACATAGAGAGTGGTCTGCCTGGGCACGGGAGAAAAATCAATAATAAACAACAATTTAGGAGAGATATCGTATGCGTCAGCATTCTTTTTCGCGCCCCCGTGTCGCGTTTCTAATTGTGTTGATTGTGTCGGTCGCAGCCGCTTTCATATCTGGCTGCATTAAGGATCGTCAGAATCCTGTTTCTACAAATGCGCCAGGCAACGACCTCCAGGCATCTAATTCGCTTACAGGCAATGGTGCCCCAAGCGGTCCGCACTACAACCTGAACATCATCGGTGTCCCGAAAGGCAAGACCGCAGACATGACGAACACCGATGGTCACACCATTTTTGTCCCGCTTGATGGTACCACAAAGATCCTCCTGAGTCCCGGCGATTTCCAGGTGCTGGATGGTAACGGAACCGATGGCTCAGCTGCTTTCCAATTGCCGAATCCGGACTCAGCCAATAGCGGCACTACCGGCTATTCTGTGTACGCCAGGGCTCTCGGTAAGCCGGGTGGAAGTGCCTACAGTACAACCTGTGCAGCGGATTCCCTGGGGACAATATACTGCTCAACGGATACCGCGGTGTACGTCAGGTCCAAAGGGAAGAATTCCTTCACGAACGTCAGCAAAGAGCTCCTTTATATTTATGCATATATCAATGGAACGCTGACGAGAATCCCATTGTTTGATTCGAGTTTGCAGGATTACTATTGGGGTTATACAAACACCGGACTGAAACTGCTGCAGTTACGGTTTTACCAGATCCCGACCACAGTCCCCTGAACGGGTCAGGAGTAACGCTACTTTGACTAGCATAACGGGGTAAGTCCCACCTTACCCCGTCCGTTCTTAAATACGTGCGTTCGGTTCTACTGGTAACGACATTTCCGTTCCCGGCCACCGCGGCTTTTGGTTAACGTAGTATCAATGTTCGTGCTGATCGCTTCTGCAATCCACGTTGCACACTTCGCATTTACTACCTTCACGGCAAGAAATACGATATAACCATCTTGGCGTTGGTCACTGAAATCTTCTCATTAAATGCAGGCAGGCCATATCACGTGCGTCGCCGGAATGACTTGACCGGCAAAAATTTGTTAGTTACTTTCGAAGACATGCGCAGCGTTATCATGAATTTGCCGGAAGAATTTCACAGGAGGGTCTACGATTGAACAATCGTTTAACGGATCACCAAATAGCCCTCACATTCCAGCGTGCCCTCAAGCTCAAGGGAAAGGTTGTGGGGAGTGACGACACCTCGGTCATCTTCTACGACCTGAGCGCAATAGAGAGAAGGTTTCGCGACATTATTCGACTGTTCCCGCGGAATGCGCTTCACGCGGTCGCGATCAAGGCGAATCCCTTGCTTAACATTCTGAAAATGATCAGGAAGTGGGGTGGAGGTGCGGAAGTGGCAAGCTTTCCCGAGCTTCACATTGCGCTGAAGGCCGGGTTTCCGAGGAATAAAATTGTTTTTGATTCACCCGCCAAAACCATCCGTGAACTTCGGAGTGCACTTGAATTGGGAGTTCGTATTAATGTGGACTCATTTCAGGAACTCGATCGGATAGACAAGATTCTCACGACGCGTCGATCGGACAGCACCATCGGCATCAGGATAAACCCACAAGTGGGTACAGGCAAAATACGAGCGACAAGCGTCGCAGGCTTGTACTCAAAATTTGGGATACCATTGCATGAGTACCGGGCAGAGCTTAAAGCGAGCTTTCTGAGACATGAGTGGTTGCGTGGTGTTCATCTGCACATCGGTTCCCAGGGGTGTACGATTGAGCAACTCGTCAGCGGAGTGGGTAGGGTCTTTGAGTTTGTCCAGGAAGTCAATCACGCGCTCAGGATCTCCGGGGATAGAAGGCAGATTCGGATATTCGATATTGGTGGTGGTCTGCCGGTGTCATATGTTCGCGGCGGAACTGCTCCAAGTATTGTCGAGTACAAGCAGGCGATAGGATGTCGATGCCCCTCCCTGATGGGGGGCGAATTCAAATTGATCACGGAGTTTGGTCGTTATGTTTACGCAAATGCGGGATGGGTTGCCAGTAGGGTGGAATATGTTAAAGAAAGCAAATCAACGAGAACTGCAATCGTTCATGTTGGTGCAGATCTTCTTCTCAGGGAAAGCTATAATCCAGAAGACTGGCATCATGAGGTCCTGGTTCTTGATGAAGGTGGGAGAATCAAATCCGGCCGGAGTAGTGCCAAAAACATCATCGGCGGCCCCCTTTGCTTTGCCGGTGATAAGATTAGCTACAGGGGGATCCTGCCAGAGATTAATGCTGGAGATTACGTCATTGTGCAGGATGTGGGTGCATATACATTAAGTATGTGGTCCAGATATAATAGTCGGCAGGTACCGAAGGTCATTGGTTACCGGAGGAACGGAGCTGAGTTTGGAGTGCTTAAGGAAAAAGAGAGCGTTGACGATGTGCTTAGGTTTTGGTCTTGATACTGACGTCAGCGTTCGCTGAAAGGTGAGGTCTCGCCGGTGTAAAACATGATCCGTGAGAGTTGCCAGTGTATCAAGTGTTGGTCAAGGGGACAAAACCTGGCATCGACCGCCAACACCAAGGAACGCATCGATAGCCGATACGCAGACCAATCATGTGTTTGAACCTGGATCTTCTCCACCATCCCGCAAAACCGACCGACGTGGCAGAAAGTAGTTCAAAATCAGCCGGGCAAAAATCTTCTGATAATGTTCTCTTGCGACGATGTGCTCTCTTCCATTGTACTCGAGGCGCATAAATTCATCGAGGAAAAGCCCCAGCATTCTTTTCTCCTGGTCACTGCTTCCTGTCTTTGACATTGTTTTTCGTTTCGTGTCAGATTGTTGGTTCAGCTTTTGGCGCGATCATGATCGACAATTTTGTAAACGGCTGTTTTTATACGGTCATTGATCAAAAACCATGCGAGGGCGTAACCCCAGACTACCCCAGCCCACCCCCAACCGATGGGGGGCATAAACAGCCCGTACACAGCGATGAGTGTTGCGATGATCTGTGTCCCGATCACGGCCAGAAACAAACTCTTAGCGGGGCGTGTATCCCAAAATGGCCCGCGGGTGCGCGTAAGGAATATTGTAAAATGCCCGGCGACAG
>JAWOMQ010000167.1:0-3546 GCA_033852415.1 Bacteroidota bacterium | reverse complement strand
CGCTGACTATCATCAACAGGATCTCTATAAGATCGACATTGCCACCAAGACTATTACCCGAATTACCGATCTGCCAAACAGCGACGAGACTTCACCGGTTGCAGCTCCCGATGGCAAGCATCTCCTTTTCATCTCGGATATGAACGGCATCAACAATATTTACATTTATACGCTTGACAGTGCCACATACCGGCCGATTACAAACTCACTTTGCGGCGTCTACCAATTGTCTCTTACGCGGGATGGCAGCAAGCTAGCCTTCAGCTCGCTTGACAATGCCGGATTTGATCTCTTCATTCTCCGGAATCCACTTGAGCAAAAGCTCAACGTCACATCACTCGAACCGACAGAATACCTCAAGAGCGCATCACGGAATGCAGCCGCTCCACAGGTCGAGACCGCAAGCCACGACAGCCTGAAAATCAATGAGCAGGTGATTGTCAGAACAGACATGGCGGACACGAATAGCACCCCGGGTGAGGCACCGAAAATTGATCTCCGGAATTACGTGTTCAATGAAACGTTCCGCGAAAAAATTGAGAAGAAAGCTGATACGGTAAAATTTCCGATGGCGGTGAACAACGTCGACTCGGAAGGGAACTACAAGGTCAATAAGTATAAACTCAATTTTTCCCCCGACATTGTGTATGGAAATGCCGGGTATAATACCTTTTATGGTGTGCAGGGTTCAACCATCATGGCATTCAGCGATATGCTCGGGGACCATCAGATCGTCCTGTTGACCAACCTCCTTTTTGATCTCAAGAACAGCGATTACGCGCTGGCCTATTTCTATTTGCCGAGACGAATAGACTACGGGGTGCAAGCATTCCATTCTGCACGGTTTCTCTACCTTGAAGACAGCGCGGGGAACGCGTCGTTAAATCGATTCAGAAATTACGGCATCACAACCATGGCCGCGTATCCCATAAGCAAGTTCAACAGGTGGGAGGCCACCCTCTCGTGGTTCAACATTTCACGGGAAAACCTTGACATTGATACCGTTCCGACCGAATCCCACGGGATCATCATTCCTTCATTGAGCTACATTCACGATAATAGTCTCTGGGGCCTGACTTCACCAGTCAACGGTGAGCGGTATAACATCACGCTGATGGGGAGTCCGAAGATCGGGAACAGCGGACTCGGTTTCTACACATTGACGCTTGACTATCGCAACTACTATCGGCTGTGGAGAAATTATACCTTTGCACTGCGTCTTGCGGCAGGCGGAAGTTTCGGGGCTGACCCCCAGCGTTTCATCGTCGGCGGAGTGGATAACTGGATCAATCGATCGTTCAAGAACGACCGAATCCCAATCGAAACTGCCCAGGATTTCGTTTTCCTCACCGCCGGTATACCCCTCCGGGGATATGATTATGCCGCCGAATCGGGGACCAAATATTCTCTCGTGAATATGGAATTCCGCTTCCCGTTCTTCGGCTACTTTGCTGCCGGGCCTCTTCCGGTCTTCTTCGAGAGCTTGGCGGGAGTCTTGTTCCTCGACGTCGGAGGCGCCTGGCACAATCGTTCGGACTTCCGGGCGTTCGACAGGGACACCAACGGTACGCTCTACATGAGGGATCTTCTCTCGGGGATGGGTTATGGCTTCAGGATGGTGTTTCTCGGATTCCTCCTCAAATTGGACGTCGCTTACGCCTATAACATCAAGGAATTCTCAACGCCAAAGTTCTATTTTTCCCTCGGCTCCGATTTTTAGCGGTTGGATGAGGAAGGTGAACTCTTTTATTTAAAAGATTTGTCTGGCAACCGTTCAGATGGGTAGATAGACCGAAAATGTACTTCCCTTCCCCGGAGTACTGCTAACTTCGATCCGGCCACGGTGAAGATCTGCAATCCACTTCACAATCGAAAGACCCAATCCGCTTCCTCCCATATCCCTTGATCTTCCTTTGTCGACACGATAAAACCTGTCGAAAATCTTATCCTGTTCATCAGGAGGAATGCCGATGCCAGTATCCCCCACACTGACTTTCACGAAGCCGTTTTCCCGGACGCTCGAAAGGGTCACGGTCCCTCGCTCGGGTGTGTACTTGATAGCATTATCAAGGAGGTTAAGAAAGAGCTGCCTCAGGCGCCCTTTATCCCCCACAATTTTGACATTCTCGTTATGCTCGAGCTTGACCTGGATTTTCTTCCTCATCGCGATCACTTCACTATCCTCATACAATTCGACGATGAGGTCTTTCATCTCCAGATCCTGCATATCGCCAACGGTTTTGATCACATCACCTTTCGCCAGGGTCAGCAGGTTGTCGATGATCGATGAAAGACGGAGTATTTCCTCGAGATTACTTACAAGAATTTCGCGGTATTCCTCAGGACTCTTGGGATATCGCAAGGCAAGCTCAACTTCCCCGCGCATGATCGTTAATGGAGTCCTCAACTCGTGTGAAGCGTCGATGGAGAATTGCCTGATCTGATCGAACGAATCGCGAAGTCGTTCGATCATCTCGTTAAACGTGGAGATGAGCCGGGAGATCTCATCATCGACGCTACGTTGCGGAATCCGTCGATCGAGGTTGTGAGCGGTTATCTCACGCGCAGCTTTTGTAATTTCATCCACGGGACGGAGTGACTTGTTCGCAAGAAACCATCCACCCCCGATTGAAACAGCGAGTGCAATCGGAATCAGAATCAGGAAAATAGAAAAGAGATTATCAAGGGCCGCCGTGATCTCTGCAAGCGGATAAGCAACGTAGATCGATATTGCTTTGTTGCCTGCCGTCGCGAGACGAAAATCTTCACCACGCTCATTCTTGATGGTCGTGAGCGTGATGGTGTCGCGCGGCGTTTCCCCGACGATCAAACTTTCTTCCTCCGCCGCAAAGGTCTGAAAGAGTGGTATCCCCTCCCGCCTGACCTCGATAAGCGTCTTTTGCGGATTCATCAGGGCATGCTCGTAAATCTGGTTCCAGACCTGTTCATCTGCCTCGCCGAGATCACCGAGATCGCCGACGGCGAGTTGCTGTTGGTCAGTGATAACCAGCTTTTTCGGGGAGCCGTATTTCTTGCTCGGCCTGACCTTTGATTCCTTTGCACCGATGAAGTTCGCAACCCATTTTAATTCGTTCCGTAGCGATCTGTCGAGGTTATCCGACAGCTGTTCGCGGGAATACGTGAATGCGAATAGCCCAAACGCGGTAAGCGTGGTAAGGAGAATGAACGCGTACCAGAGAGTAAGTTTTGTGCGGACCGATTTGAAAAAACGAAACATACTACTCGTCTTTCAAGACGTAGCCGACCCCTCGCACGGTGTGAAGCAGCTTTTTCTCAAAATTGTCGTCAATTTTACTACGGAGATGGTTGATGTACACATCGACGACATTCGTCCCAGTGTCAAAATTATAATTCCATATATGTTCGGAGATTACCGTCCGCGTCAGAACCCGGTTCACGTTACGCATGAAGTATTCGAGAAGCGCGTATTCTTTGCCAGTCAGTTCGATGACCGACTCACCCCGCTTGGCCTTATGCAGCACCGTGTCGAGTTGGAGATCGGCGACCTTCAAAATAATCGATTTA
>JAWOMQ010000202.1:0-5999 GCA_033852415.1 Bacteroidota bacterium | reverse complement strand
GCGACGAGTCGGCGTTTGTGGAATCATTCAGCGGCTTGCCTGCAAGCGTCTTATCGATTGCGTTGAAGACTTTGATACTGATTTCGGGATCATACAGAAGTTTAAATTCGAGCAAGGCAGTTCCCTTGAGAAGCTCCTGAACCTCCTTCTCGTTGCTCACACCGGGGAGTTCGACGATTATGCGCCTGGCCCCCTGCACCTGAATGGATGGTTCGGACACGCCGTACTGGTCGACACGGTTCCGGACAATTTCCTTTGCCCGGTCGACTGCGTTTGATGTCTCATCGCGGAGCTTCTTGATGATATCGTCGTCACTGTCGCGAATTGACCCATAGTATCGGCTCAGGCGAACCTGCCGCGCCTGAAATTTCAACTGTAGGACGTCGATGATATCCTGATCGGGATTTGCCTTAATCTGGTTCAGCACTTCCGACAGAATCGAGTTGAACAAAGAATCCTTGTGCTGCGCCATATCTTCGATCAGTTTTACGGTATTCACTTCGAGGACAATCCGCATGCCGCCCTGAAGATCAAGACCGAGTTTTATCCGGTTCGCCCGGGCGTCACGGATTGCCGCCTCATGCTGATCATAGTAGTTCAAGCTATCAACCCCCGTCAGGCTACGGATTGTCTTTGTGAATTCGTAATCTTTGTAGGTCGGATAGAGGAAGTATAAAGCGAGCAGGACGCAGGCAACTATAAAAACAAGCTTACCACGATTCTTCTTCACAAATGATCCTTAAACTCTTGAACATGAAGTATTGGGGAAATCTCTCAAAATCAGAAATTTTGAGTATAAAATATAAGCCAATTTTCGAAGAAAGTCAATCAAAAAGCCATCTCCTTCAACTCTCTCTGACCAGAGATTTTCATCATTGTGGAAGCTCTTGCGTTGTCGGGAAGGTGCATTGAGAAGACATGAGCGGTGCATCTCCAACAGCTGTGCCCCATCCAATGAAGTATTCGATATCTCTCATGATGGGCTGTGAAGATAACACCTCCTTCAGTGTTGCTGAACCTGATTCGGGAAGGAAAACAGAATTCTTAACCTCAAGACCCAAGGGGGCTTGCATATCCATCCCGATCGACATATATTGGTCAATGAAAATGAGAATCACTACTTCTCTTGCTGCTTTCCTGATACTGTTTTGTCCCAAGATTTCATACTCCGGCCCAACGGATAACCCAAAGAACGAAGTGCGCGCGGCGTTTGTCGCAACAGTTCTTGGACTTGACTGGCCGAAATCGACTGACCCGACTGAGCAACAGCATTCACTGCGCGAAATTGTCGCAAAATTGGCAGGCGCGCATTTCAACACAATTTTTTTCCAGGTACGCGGAAGAGCGGACGCGATGTACCGGTCTCACTACGAACCGTGGTCTCCGCAGCTCACAGGTGTCCTCGGTAAGGATCCCGGCTGGGATCCGCTCGCCTTTATTGTTGCCGAAGCCCACGCCAGAGGAATGGAAGTCCATGCCTGGTTCAACACCGTTCTTGTGAAAAATGGCGGCGGACCTCCCGACCGGTCGGATCCGCTCCATGTGATACTTGCTCACCCCGAGTGGATGCATCAGGTCGACGGCGAATGGTGGTTTGACCCCGGGCTCCCGGTTGTCAGGAACTACCTCGTAAATGTCGCTATGGATATTGTGCGAAACTATGACATCGATGGATTTCAATTCGATTACCTGCGATACCCCCAGCAGAATTTTCCCGATGCAGTAACATACCGGAAATACGGGAGGAAGCTGCCAAAGGACGATTGGCGCAGACACAATATCGACGAGATTGTCTGTGCGTTTCACGATTCGGTCATGGCAGTGAAACCCTATCTCAAGGTTGGGTCAACTCCAATTGGAATCTATCTGAACAAAAACGGTATGCGAGGTTTGCAGGGCTATTCCGAACTCTATCAGGATTCCCGTCGATGGGTCCGCGATGGTTGCCAGGATTATGTCGCCCCTCAGGTTTATTGGACCCTCGGGAATTCATCCAGAGATCCGGATTTTGCAGAAGTGGTACGGGACTGGACCGCGACCACACACCAGAGACATCTTTACATCGGCATTGGGGTTTACAAGCCGGAGGTTCTCGGCGAGGTTGGTGACCTTATTGATTCGAGCCGGGGAGAGCATGTGGAGGGGAACGCATTCTTTCGGTATACAAATATCAGCGGAATGCTTGATTCGCAGCCCTGGTACAAAACGCTTGCATTATTTCCTCCCATGACATGGAAAGATTCAGCGCAGCCCGGGACCCCGGCAACCGTAACCGTCAAACGTCAGCCCGGTCGGGTTTTCTCGATCAGTTGGCAGCCATCGCCGGACATTTCGTGGGCCAATCCGAACGAGTGGTACGTCGTGTACCGTACCTATAATCATCCGATGGATATAGCGCTGCCACAGAATATTCGGGCCGTGTTATCAGCACAGCGTGTTGAGTACAGCGATACTGCCGAGTGGGACGACCCTGCGGCTTACCACTATGCTGTGACGTGCCTGAGCCGTGCCGGTGTGGAAAGCAAACCTTGCGCAGGAAGATTGTTTATTCCGGAACTCGCCGCACTTGCGCGGGGGTTCCATTCTGGATTCACGCTTCAGGATGTTACACCTAATCCCGCAAAATCAATTCTGTTCATTCCCTATGAGATTCCGGCCCGACTGCCGGTTTCCCTCAAGATCTTCAATGAACAGAATCAGGAAATGATGAGTGTTGTGGATACAATTGAAGATGCGGGGCGGCACCTATCCGCCGCTGATGTTTCTGGCCTACCGGACGGGACGTACGCGTCGGTTCTTGCCACAGGGGACTTTCGCTCGAGGGTTGCCTTCAGGGTAAAAAAGTAAGATTACTCTTTCTTTGAGGCGTACCATTCATAACCTTTTCCGTCCCAGTAGATGAATGCTGAATGCCCGTCTTTCGTCTGCATTTTAATCACGTCACCTTTCACCGTAGGAATCGGTGGATGCACCGGCTCTTTTGTGAGTTGACGGCGTGGAATGGATGACCAGAGAGTAAATTTCCCTAAGTCGTCTCTTATTTTTGCATGTGGTTTCCCCGCGCCGAGAATTGTCAGATGGATGAGTTCCTGCTGAGGTTTTTTTCCGTAGATGATGGCGAAACCATCTTTCCCGGTCGAGGTTTCCTGTATCTGGACAACAGCGTCCCGGTGGCTGTCACCATTGAAATCACCCTTCAGGTATGTAGGATATCGTTCGTAAATGAGCGTGTACCTGGATTCCAGGTGATCAGCGGCGATTGCGTTTCGTACCCACGGCGGAAGATTCCGCACCGGATTTGGTATGAAATGACCGGATTGGGAGTATGCGAATGAAGATGCTATAAGCATCACCAGAATGATTCTCTTCATTGTGTTCTCCGAAGAATTCGACGAAAGTCGGTAATCATTTCTTTCTCGCAAGGGACAAATCAACGTTTATGGTATGAAAAGATGTGTACAATGCAAAACCCTCTGTGCGATGGAACAACAATGGGAGCTTTGAGTCATTTCGTTCGATGTCCATTGTGTCCGCGTTGGTCGTACACCACTTTTTCAACTCTGTTGAGAAGGTCTTCAGAAAAGAGCTTGCCGACTAGTAATCTCCGTGCATTCCTTCCGATATTATCATAGGTCGAGAGAATGTTGGGAGAGCTCGGCTCGATGATTGTTATTCCCTTCGACTTCAAGGTTTGGAGCGCTTTTTTGTTGTCTTCCCGGCTGATCTTCGTAAGTTTAGCCATATACTTATGACCGTTGCGCAGAAGTATATCCTGGAGATCGGGAGGCAGTTCGTCAAACTTTTTCTTGTAGATAACGACCGCTCCGGCGGCATCAGCGAGGGGAACGTCGAGCATATATTTGAGGCGTGAGAACCATTGCAGTGCGATGATCGCGTAAGGAGTCGAATACACCCCGTCAATCAGCCCGGTCTGGAGCGATGTCAAAACGTCGTTAAAGGTGAGCGGAATCGGGTGAATATCCAAGGCTTTGAATGCGGCCTCAGCAATCGGATCGCCTTCCCACATCCACATTTTTACGCTTTTCATGTCGGAAGGTGATTTGACGGGCGAATTCGTGAAGACATAGACGAAACCTACTTCAGCCCAACCGAGATTGACGAATCCATTTTCCTTGAAAGCCGCTGAAAACTCGTCATTGAAGAGGCTGTAGACCGAGTCGACTTCACTATACGAATCGAACAGGAACGGGGAGTCGAGCACCCGAACTTTTGGAGCGATTGTTGTAAGGCCATTTCCCGTTACGCCTGCACTTTGCAGTTGACCCAACCTGATTTTTCTCAGAACGTCGATCTCGTCTCCCTGCACACCTCCGGGATATATTTTAAAACCCATTCGTCCGCCACTTTCGGAGCGAATTGCCTGATCGTATTCTTTCATGACATTCATCCATGTGCTCCCTTCCGGAGCGATCGTTGCGAACTTGATAATATATTGTTGGCCCAGAACGATTGATGGGGTCACCAGGAGGAGGAATGCCAGAATGTGCTTGGTGAATAACGGGTAACGTTTCATCGTAGTTCGGCTCACTTTTTGGGGTTAAAAGAGTTGGTCGATTTTTTCACGAAGCATATGCGCCTTTTTTTTCGCTATGGAATTCGCGAGCCTCGCTTGTGGCAGAACATCGATCGATGTCGTATCGACGATCGTGAGGCATTGTTCAAACAGAGCACGATCCTGTGTCTGTACGGCAACGCTTTTAGCGTAGAAAATGTATGTGAGAAGGAATTTTCCGCCATTGACCTTCAACGCTTCCTCAAAATGGTGTTTTGCGAGGTCTGGATTGCCGCCGAGCATTTTGGGTTTGCTTCCGTACAGCGTGCCCAGAAAATAGTGGGGTCCGCCGTAAAAATATGATGGTGACCGGTCCAGAACAAACTCCATCATTGCTTCAACCTGAATCAGGTCTGCAAGTGCCTCAGGATCCGTGAGACTGAGGTTTATGTACGAACCCCAGGCAACAGTTGTCCAGTAGATAGCCGGGAGGTCTTCGTCGGAAAATGTGGAAAGGGCAGTGCGGAGTTCGTCGACATTTTTTCCGCTGGCGCGTGCATATGCGGGGTTTCTCCGCAGGATTCGCACCCCATAATCTCTCGCCCTCAGATAGAAGAGACGTGCCCTGTCTACACTGTCATCCTCGGCAAATCCAAGTGCGTAACTCGAGTATCCGAGAGTCGCCAACAGGAGATAGTGGGTGTTGTTGGGATCCTTCGCGATCACGGTCTCAAGCAGTTTGAGATCTGATGCAATACTCTTCTCTGCGATGTTTAGATCCTGTTCCTCATTCAGAACGCTAAACCCGGTATCCATAAGGTCGCCGATCGAATTTAGCGCGATCTGCTGAATGCAGCCGCAGAAGAGCAGAGAGAGGAGGATTGCAGATAAGTGTATTTTCATGCCTAGCCACAAATATACGAAAAACGGGTACTAAGACAAACCAATATCTCTCTTTATTCCGCTTTTTGCCCATTCCACTTGCGCAAATACTTCGAAATTACCACGTCATCAATGACTGACACGGTCGTGCTTAAAATATTTTAATTTTCCTTTCCTATCTTCGCATTGTAATCTTTGTTATATTCAAGAAAAAGGATGGAGCATGAAAATCTTGGTCGTGGAGGATGAGAAGAAGGTCGCAAAGTTCATCCAGCAAGGGCTTGCAGAGGAGCACTATGCGGTCGACATAGCCCATGATGGTGACCAGGGTGAACAGCTGGCAATCTCCGGCGGATATGATCTTATCGTGATGGATATCCTTCTTCCCAGAAAAGATGGGGTGGCAGTTGTCCGCGCGATGCGAGAGAAAGGAATGACCACTCCCGTCCTTATGCTTACAGCTAAAGGCTCTACGGAGGACAAGGTTGACGGCCTGGATAGCGGTGCCGATGATTATCTTACCAAACCTTTTGCCTTTGCAGAGCTTCTCGCGAGAATCCGGTCGCTTCTTCGTCGCGGCCTGGCCGATAAATCGATTATTTTG
>JAWOMQ010000010.1:0-6765 GCA_033852415.1 Bacteroidota bacterium | reverse complement strand
TCGCAGGATAGTGCGACCTCGCTTTTGCATCACCTTGCTGTCGACATCGGACCCCGACCGATGGGTTCTCCTGCAGAACGGAGCGCGCTGCGATTCGCCGTGGAGAAGTTCAGGATGTACGGGTGCGATACAGCATACATTATGCCCATGACTTACACCTCCATTGCAAACACACGGAGCGGAATTGCTATAGGCATTAAATACGGTCAGCGGGGGAAAATGATCGTTCTCGGCGGACACATGGATTCTGCCGGTCCGGAAATTCCCGGTGCCGACGATGACGGCTCCGGGTCCGCCGTCGTCATGGAGTGCTGCCGCGTTCTCTGCCGCCGTCCGCTCACTTCAACCATTGTGTTTTGTTGTTTTGGCGGGGAAGAGCAAGGACTCCAGGGATCGAAATATTTCGTAAACAATTTCACCGAACTCGACAGTGTCGCGCTTATGTTACAGGCGGACATGGCAAACGGTACGGGAATTATCGATATGGATCCGGACGTGGGGGGCGGGCTCAGCGCCCCCCGATGGTTGGTACGAGCTGCGGTTGAGGAATTCTCCAGCCTTGGCTACCATCACCTTCGATATCCCACACATTTCTTTTCGCTGAATTATGCCAGTGGTTCAGGCGCCGGCTCGGATCATGAACCATTCCTCGAAAAGGGAATTCCCGCTATTGATTTTTCGACGGATGTCAACAAACCGATCCACACTCCCCGCGATAATTTTGATAACTTTCAGCGCAGGGGACTGAAACGCACGGGCGATCTTCTGGTCCGCCTCGTTGAGCGATTCGATAAGCATATTCCCCCTGGATATCCTGAACGATACTGGCTGTACCTTATAGGATCCACGCCCATCTTCGTGCCAATCTGGGGAATCTGGATTTTCTCAGGTTGCACTGTTCTCCTTGCCCTCCTTGCAGTGCTGGTACTTCGCAAGGGGCGTACCAGCGTCACTGATCAAGGTGTCAAATGGTCCGGGGCAAAGCTTCTTCTCTGCACGTTCATCCTCGTCGGCTCTGGCTGGTTGTCATCCGACATTGTCACCCTCATTCGCGGCGTTCGATATCCCTGGGTCGCCTCACTATCATCCTACTACTTCTTCGCAGCAGTTACAATGATGCTGGTTTTCCGTCCGGTAAGCGCTTTTGCACGACGATTACGCATCACGAAAGATGCATCATCATTATTCTTGAGGGCTTCTATAATTCTCGCGCTTATCATAGGTAGTGTGAGCCTGGCAAATGTCAAACTCGCGGTGGAGCCTACAGTCTGTTTGCTGTTACTCGCTCTTGCGACCTTCATAAGATACCCTGCATTGAAGGTACTGCTGTTTCTTTTGTCCCCGATCTGGCTGCTCAGGCTGGTCTTTTCAGAATGGGACGGGCTGATCTTCCGATCTGTTTCAGAAAGTCTCCCGGCATCTTTTCTTCCTTCCATCGCAGTCAATGGCGGTATCATTGTGTTCCTCAGCATCATTCTTCTGCCGGCCATATATGGAGGAGTTGCTCTCGTCCGTCAGGATCCGATGATCCGAGCATTTGTCAGCGTGCTCACGTCACGCGTGGCAACAGTTGCATCGTTCGTGCTTTTTGTCGTGCTTTTGGGTTATCTCCTCATTGTCCCTGTCTACAATACACTTTGGTTCAAAAGAGTTCAAGTGTCGGCAGATGTTGACATGAATAAGGGGAATGCAAATCTCATTGTCCGCAGCCCTGAATACCTGGATGGTGTCACCCTTATCGGGAAAGGGATTGACACCACGCTTCGGTGCCGTCACACGACAGTGAATTTCATTTCTGAAGGGAGGATCGATACATCATGGGTCCGGATCACCCGCACTGATTCGATCACCAAGACAGGCTCACTCTTTGATCATTCCATAATATTGAAATTACAAAATGCAACTTCTCCATACACAATGGAGGTTTCGTACTCCTCGTCAAAGAACGTCCTTTCGTCTTTCAGCACCCCGTGGAAATACCACACGCTGAACGATGGGTCGAAGAGAATCCAATGGTATTCCTTCCTGGATTCAGTTATTCTGATTCCGGTACATTGCAGGATGCAAAAAACGGATAGCATCCGGGAAAACATTGCGGTCACCTTCGCGCAACTCGCGATGCCTTTGACAGTACATGCAGAAGATTCTTACATCATCAGGAGAACAATCTACCGAGCAGATCACATATATACCGGAGAGGAATCCGGCCAATAACAAATGATCGTCAATCAGTTACCTGTTGCTTCTCGGCTTGTCTGAGCATCTGGAGGATAGAAATCATATCTGGCGGAAGGTCCGAATCAAACTTCATCATCTGTCGCGTGACCGGATGTACAAATCCCACAGTCTTCGCATGGAGCGCCTGGCGTGACATGATCCGCAACATAGTTTGAACATCATCCTTTTTTTTCTTCTCTGTCCCCCCCCAGGCGATCCTTCTCCCACCGTAAGTCGGATCTCCAAAAACCGGATGGCCAATATGGTGGAGATGCACCCGTATCTGGTGCGTCCTGCCTGTCAGGAGCCTGAGGCGCATTAAAGAAAGGTAAGGGAACTCTTCCAGGACTTCGTAACGTGTGGCGGCCTGCTTTCCCTCGATTCTGACAGCAATTTTCTTCCGGTCGGATTTACTTCTCCCAAGCGATGCCTCGATCAATCCCTGTCTCTGCAGTTTCCCTTCAAATCTTCCCCAGACAATTGCCCAGTATTCACGATCAATCGTACGGGATGAAAACTGGCGCGCCAGCGCAGCGTGCGTGTGATCATCCTTTGCGACAACCAATAATCCGCTTGTGTCCTTGTCAAGACGATGAACGATCCCCGGGCGGATCACATGATTAAGGCCCGAAAGTTTTCTCCCGCAATGATAAAGGAGTGCGTTCACCAGGGTACCTGTATAGTGGCCAAATGCGGGGTGGGTGACCATACCCGCAGGTTTGTTCACGACGACCAGAAAATCGTCCTCGAAGATAACATCAAGAGGGATGTTCTCCGCCTTAACCTCCGGGGGAGGAGCTTTGGGAATCGTGACAACGATTTTCTCGCCTCCAACGACCTTATGGCTCGGTTTTACCGGTTTCCCATCTACGAGGACCGCACCTGAGCGGATCGCCATCTGAATTTTTGACCGCGTGGCATTTTCAATATGATGCGTCAAATACATATCAACCCGTTCCGGAACTTTTCCTGTAGGAACGGCAATGTGGATCTGGCGCTCAGGCATTCTTCTCACGAAGGAGAAGATTCACTTCCAGGTGAGGATGGTGGAGAATCGGGTGGAAGAACGGAAGCTGCGGCAATCTGCGAGGCGGATTCCCCGTCTTGCGCCGCGGGAAGAGGTTGCAACTCGCGTGAGCTGCGACGATGAGATACAAGCATGAGCAAAACACCACAAGTGACCGACGCGTCGGCAACATTAAAGACTGGCCATCTGGTGAGGTGGTATCCAAAAATATTCAGGTTAAAGAAATCTGCGTCGATAAAGTCAACCACGCGGCCATAGAACAAGGGTCCCTCGCTAAAGAGGACACCATAGAACACGCGATCAATCAGATTCCCAACCGCACCGCCAAGAATCATCGCAAGAGCGACCCGGAACGCGATGTTTTCATTCCGGGCTTTGTACAAATAGAGAAGGATCCCGACACTCGCGAAGATGGAAAAGATCGAAAAAAACAGCTTCCCGCCTACATCTATGCCAAAAGCCATGCCAGGGTTTTCGATATATGTGAGACGCAGCAAATTGCCAATGATAGGACGACTTGTACCCAGCGGAAGGCCGTGAATGTCAATTCCCAGGAACGGAATTTGGATCCCTTTGATCCACAGCTTGGTCAGCTGGTCGGCGATGACGATAAAGATACTAAGGTTGAGTATTTTCACCAGACATCCTCGCTATTTCCCCGACCGCAGCTTGCACTGCAGGCACTGTTGTGCGTGGGGGACTGCTTCAAGCCGTTCTTTTTCGATAAGCTTACCACATATGGTGCACCGACCGTATTCACCTTTTTCAATTCTGACTAACGCATCTTCCAGATAATTCAAGAATTTTCCCTCACGGGAAGCAAAGAGAAACGTTTTCTCCCGCTCCATGGCATCGGTCCCCTGCTCCATGTGCGTAGAGTACATCGAATTCTCACTCGCATACTCACCCGTCGTCGAGTCCATCATACTATCGCGGAGTGTTTCCAGTTCTTCGAGAATCTCCTTCTTCTTTTCGAGAATGATGTTCTTAAAATGCTCGAGCTCCTGCAGCGAATATGTCGATTTTTTTATCGCTGCCTTAGGTCCGTCGGGTTTGGCGAGTTTGGGCCGCACTTTTGGCTTCGGTATGCTTGCCACAGGTTTTTGCGTCCGCACTTTCACCTTCGTTCCAGCGGGAATCTTCCCACTTCCTGTGGATTGTTTCTTAGGTCTTGCCATGTTGGTTATTCCTTTCCTCTCAATTGTACGATATAAAAATATCCCATCGCGCCCTGCTCATAACTCGACATCCTGCGGCAGCCGTTCGATTGCAACGGAACAGTGTTCGCCGTTGATGTCGATCATCTGACCAGACGTCTCCTCTTGCTTTCTGATATCCACCGCCAATGTTTCATTCCTGACATAGGAGTCGAGCAACGTCAACACATGATGGATCCGTTCGCTACCGGCAACGTAAATCCGGATCCGGTCGGTAACGTTAAAGCCGGAATCCTTCCGCATATTCTGAACTCGATTGACAAACTCGCGCGCCAAACCCTCATTGACCAGATCATCTGTCAACGCGGTGTCAAGTGCAACTGTAATTTCGTTATCAGAGTCGGCAACCCAACCCTTGATGTTTTCATGAAGAATTTCCACGTCCTCCCGGGTTATTGCAATTTCGACACCGTTAATCGGGATGGCGATCCTGCCGTTCTTCTCGATCTCTCTTATTTCCGCAACACCAAATCGCCGAATCGCCGCTGCCACGGGTTGCACAACTTTGCCGTATTTAGGACCGAGAGATTTAAAGTTTGGTTTGATGCTTTTGTGGACGATATCGGAATCATCATCCACATACTCTATCGAGCGTACATTAATCTCGTCGAGAATAATGTCTTCCATGCGCTGGATGCGCTCGCGCTGGAGATTGTTCGAAACAGGGATAATCACCTTCCTGAGCGGCTGCCGGACTTTGAGATTCACCTTATTCCGGATCGCCCGGACGATCGATGCTATGCGCTGAGCCTTATCCATCCGGGCCTCAAGTTCGAGATCAATTGCCCCTTCTTCCGGCTCAGGTATACATGCGAGATGTACCGATTCTACGCTCTCTTTCTTTGTTACACTGTTCAAATCCCTGTAAAGTTCCTCAGCCAGGAATGGAGCGTACGGAGCCATAAGTTTCACGACAATTGTCAGACACTCATACAGCGTCTGGAACGCACACAACTTGTCAGGCCCCATCTCCCCCTTCCAGAAACGCCGCCGGTTGCGGCGCACATACCAGTTCGAAAGCTGATCGATAGTAAAATCGCTCACGGCCCTTGCACCTTTTGTCACGTCATACTGATCCAGCGCCGTAATGTATTTTTTGACAAGCGAGTTCGCAACAGAGAGGATCCACTGATCAATTTCAGGACGCTCAGCCACCGGTATCCGTTCCTTGGCGTATGTAAATCGATCGATATTAGCGTACAAGGCAAAAAACGTATACGTGTTCAAAAGTGTTCCAATGAATTTCCGCTGAACCTCCTTTAGTCCCTCCTCGTCGAACAACGTCGGGCGCCAGGGTGGGCTTGTCGTAACCAGATACCATCGCAAGGTGTCAGCCCCATATTGTTCAATGGTGGTGAAGGGATCGACAGTGTTCCCGCGTGTCTTCGACATTTTCTGGCCATCCTTGTCAAGGATCAGCTCGTTCACAAGAAGATTCTTATATGCCGGGCGATTGAACAGAAATGTGCTTATCGAATGAAGAGAATAAAACCATCCCCTCGTCTGATCTATCCCCTCGCAAATGTAATCCGCAGGGTGCTGTTGCGCAAAAAGATCCTTATTCTCAAAAGGATAGTGCCACTGAGCAAACTGCATAGCCCCCGAATCGTACCAGACATCGATCAGCTCGGGCGTGCGTCTCATCGTTCCTCCGCACGAGCATGTAAATGTCACCTTATCGACATGTGGCTTGTGTAAATCGAGCGGCTCGGGGACAAGATTTCCCTCTCGAAGCTCTGCAATGCTGCCGACACATTTATGTCGACCGCACCGATCACAGATCCAGATTGGCAACGGCGTTCCCCAAAACCTATCGCGGGATAGTGACCAGTCCTTGTTTTCCTCAAGCCAATTGCCGAATCTTCCTTCCCCCACTTCAGGAGGATACCAGTGTACCTGTCTGTTGAGTTCGACCATCCTCTTGGCGTATTTCGTAGTGGCAATGTACCAGGAATCCCTGGCGTAGTACAGCAACGGTGTCTTACAACGCCAGCAATGAGGATAGCTGTGTGTTACGGTTTCTTTCCTGTAGAGAAGTCCTCGTTCTCGCAGATTCCAGATAATTTCGGGATCGGCCTCTTTGACAAATTTGCCTGCGAATTCAGTCACCTCCGATCCGAATTCACCGCTCTTATTGACTGGATGGATTGCCGGCAACCCATATTTTTTTGACACCTGGTAATCGTCTTCCCCATATGCCGGCGCGATGTGGACAATGCCCGTTCCTTCTTCTGTTGTGACAAAATCCGCCGTGATCACGTAAAACGCCTTTTCTTTCACCGGATGATAATCGAATAACCGTTC
>JAWOMQ010000197.1:0-5347 GCA_033852415.1 Bacteroidota bacterium | reverse complement strand
AACTGGGACGACCGGTGTGCCGCGACGGATATTGCGACAACGATCGTCAATACGTTTCTCGTTCGTCTTCTCCATAATACATTTGAAGACGAAATGGGTACAACCACCTTCGAGAACTTTGTCTTCTTTAATGCTATTCCGTATAGAGTGGTGGACCAGCTGCTCGCCAGCGACAGCTCACTCTGGTGGGATAACATCGGCACACCGGAACGAGAGACCAAATCCGATATCATTAAGAAGAGTTTTACCGAGGCGGTGACGAATCTGGCGGCGAATCTTGGAGAGGATCTGAAAACCTGGCAGTGGGGGTCAGTGCATACTGTAACGTTTAATCATCCCTTTGGAAGGAGAAAGTTCCTTGAAAAAGTATTCAATATAGGTCCGTTTCCAACGGGAGGGAGTGGAACAAGCCTGGATAAAACCGAATACCGGTTCATGTCGCCCTATGCTGTCACGGTCGGCCCGTCGATGAGATTCATCGTCGATCTATCCCGGCCGGAGGATGCCTTCATCGTCAATACCTCGGGTGAATCGGGGCAGGTTTTTCACCGGCATTACAACGATCAAACACCGCTTTGGTTGAACGGAGGTTATGTGCCGATGACGATGGACTGGAAAGAAATAACCTCGGGCAATTATGTTCACCTCAGGCTGGAACCCTGATGGATGCAAAGGTGTATGGGTCACCAAGGCTGAATTCTTTGCTTGCCTCCGCTGACGAGGTTGTGGTATTCACGGGGGCAGGGATGTCGGCTGAGAGTGGTGTCCCGACATTTCGGGGAGAAGATGGGCTCTGGAAAAAGTTCAAACCCGAAGAACTTGCGAACTTCGATGCATTTATGAAGAATCCTGAGCTCGTTTGGGGATGGTACCGGCACAGGAAACAACTTATCCTCTCGATCCTGCCGAACCCAGGCCACAAGGCAATCGCTGCGATGGAGAAGATCTTCGGGACCGTTACTGTAGTCACTCAGAATATCGACAACCTGCATAGAAGAGCGGGAAGCACGCGCATCCATGAGCTTCACGGGAACATTTGCCGGAATTACTGTGTGCAGTGCGGCGCACGTGTTGCGGATGAATTTCTCCTGACCTGTCCCACTGTGCCGCATTGTGAAAAGTGCAATGGTCTTATCCGGCCAGATGTGGTGTGGTTTGGAGAATTCCTTCCCACGGATGAATGGGATGCGAGCGTGACCGCTTCTCAGCGTGCCGAGCTGTTCCTTGCGGTCGGAACATCCGGGGTAGTGTATCCGGCCGCATCGCTTCCCCGGATCGCAAAACGCGCCGGGGCGTATGTCGTGGAAATCAATGTTGAGAGAACTGATCTGAGCTTTGATGCAGATGAAGTCATTCTCGGAAAAGCAGGCGAAGTGCTGCCCGGGCTTGTCGCATCTGCAGCCAATGCAAGAGACCATAACCGATAGGAGAGAAATGCCGCCGACAAAAAAGGTATTCGCGAGAACAAAAATCGTTTGCACGCTTGGTCCTGCGTCAAAATCTCTGGGGACAATTTCTGCGATGATCCGGGCAGGAATGAATGTCGCAAGGTTGAACTTTTCACATGGTGATCATGAGCAGCACAAACAAACACTCCACACTCTCCAGCGCGCAGCCCGTAAATGGGGCGAGCCGGTAACTGTAATGTTGGATTTGCAGGGCCCAAAAATACGGATAGGAGAGCTCAAGCGCCCGGTGATTGAACTCAGGTCCGGCGCTAATGTCACAATTACTACAAGGGAAATCACAGGGGATGAAGATACGCTCTCCACAACGTACAAGGAGTTTTCAAAGGATGTGAAGAAAGGCGACAGAGTGTTGCTGGATGACGGGAAGATTGAACTCAAGGTCACCTCTGTCAGGGGGAAGAACGTCGAACTGAAAGTCGTGATCGGCGGGCCATTGTCGCCTCACAAAGGAATCAACCTGCCCGGCGTAAAGGTTTCGGCACCCTCATTAACCGAAAAGGATAAACAAGACCTGCAGTTTGCGTTCGAGCATGATGTGGATTACGTGGCGCTTTCCTTCGTCCGGCGCGCCCACGATATTGCGGCGTTACGTGATGCTATTATCGAAAGCGGCCCTCGCGGAAGGAAGATACCGATCATAGCGAAAATTGAGAAAGGGGAAGCAATCGCCAATATTGATGCAATCCTGAAAGAAGCAGACGCGGTGATGGTTGCACGGGGAGATCTTGGTGTAGAGCTTCACACGGAAGATGTACCCTTGCTTCAGAAAATGATTGTTCGCAAGTGCAACGAGGCCGGGAAACCTGTGATCATTGCCACTCAGATGCTTGAGTCGATGATTGAAAGCCCAACGCCTACACGAGCCGAGGCGAGCGACGTCGCGAACGCTGTTTTGGATGGCGCGGATGCTGTAATGCTGAGCGCGGAAACTTCCGTCGGGAAGTTTCCTGTGCAAACCATCGAGGTGATGGAGCGGATCATCAGGAAGACCGAAGATCAGCTTCTGATACCACGCCGGTTCGATCCGGACGCCCTCCCCTCCACTCACATCTATGATCCATTGAGCAAATCGGCATGTGTCCTCGCCGAAAACCTGGGAGCGACGACTATTGTGGCACTGACGCACTCGGGCGCTACGGCTATCCAGGTTGCGAAGTTCAGACCCCCGGGGCGGATCATTGCCGTGACAGATCGCGAGAAAATTATGCGGCGACTTAATCTTGTGTGGGGCGTTCGTGGATTAATTGTGGAAGATCTGAAAAAGGATACAGACCAGACTTTTCGCAAGATCCGGAAGCAACTTCTCGATCAGGGGTATGTCACGACCGGTGAAACTTTGGTGATGCTTGCGGGCATACCGCTGTTTGAAGGACATCCCACAAATACTATCAAAGTGGATTATGTTTGAGAGAGGCACGCCCGCACTTTTCGCAGGGGGATGGTGAGACGAGGTCAAAATAAAAAGACGTCCGGCTCGTTCGCAAATTTCTCTTTCGGGTTAAATAATCGTGCAAAGAAACGCACGTAATCGTCAGATCCCGAGCAACTTTGCGCTTACATCAGGAGGCAGCATCCATCGTAGAACGCCACTTCCCGATCCCACCGGATCGATCGATTCACAAAAAGCGAGCGAACCCTTAGAAAATTCGAGATGTGACGCCCGGTTACCACTTGTGAGCAAGGAGGTCGTGACACTGAGGTGAGGTTCGTGACCCACCAGGAGGACTGCGGTCATTCTCTTGTCGTTTATTTCCCGGAAGATTTCCCGTGGGTCTGATCCGGATGTGAGATGTTCTGTGGTGATAATATTCCCAACGCTGAGCGCATCGCCGACGATTCGGGCTGTTTGTTGGGCACGAACGAGGGGGCTTACGAAAATCACGTCTGGGGCGAGGGAGAGCGCTTTGAGAATCGCACCTGCAATTCTCGCTTGTCTAATCCCTTTTGAAGATAATTCACGCGAAGCATCATCGGCAGTTTCGAGTGCGTCACCGTGACGGAGAAGAAGAATGTGCATACTGTCGGATGTGGAGAAATAGGATTGAAATGTATCAGGTGCTACTTATCCTTTTATGAGACAACAATGAAATTCCGGCTTTGAAGTACTCACCAGTCCGGGCGTCTTATAATCATTCTTTCTGGATTACAGGATTTTATAATATTTCCCTTAGCCTCTCAGCAGGCCGGGCAAGAATCGCCCGGTTTCCCTTTTCGATAATAGGTCGTTCGAGCAAATCCGGATATTGAACAAGAAGTTCGATAATCTCCTCGTCGGCGAAGTCTTTCTCACCGAGGTTCAATTTCTTGTAGATTGGCTCTTTTGTCCTGAGGATGGTGCGGGGAGAGGCATTCATCTTTTTCAACAACCGCTTCAGGAGGGATTTTGAGATTGGCTTGACGTAGTAGTCCACGGCATCAAAATCGACACCTGCCTTCTGCAGCATTTTATAAACCGTGCGGCAGGTCGTGCAGGTTGGCTTCTGATAAATGATGATTTTTTCTTCGCTCACCTGCACTGACCAGTTGGATTACGCGACGCGTTAATGGGAGAAGCGAAATCGGAATCCTCCGCGAAGAGGAAAATACTGCCGGGTCGGATCGGTTACACCAAGTACGGACCGGGCCTCGCAAAAGATCCCGAAGTTACTGATAACTGGGATATCCAAGCCCGCTCCAAAATCCCACGCGAACGTACTTTTCGATTCACCCAAAACAGTGTCTGGTGCCGGACCTCCGATAATGATGTCGCCTTGCTCGAGATGGAGATAACCGATGCCAAAAATGACATACGGGTGAACAATTTTAAGGGAAGTGATCGTGGCGCGGAAATTGAGCATGACATCGACCATCCACGATGGGTTTCTGGTAATAGTGTTCCGCGGTTGTAAGAACTTATCTCGGTATTTGACGTAATCGAACGCAAATCTGTTTAAATCAAAATTCAACAAAACAGATCCATACCCGAGAGAGCCGGGGGCAAATGTCATCCCGAGACCGACGCCACCATTCCATCCGGTCTTCCAATAATCGTGGAAGTCCTGAGGAAGATAGGGACTTGATATTCCGCCGGAGACAGAAAATTCAATTGTCCTGATTCTCGAAGTGTCGATAGGAAACGGAATATCTTTGTTCATCAATGCTGAGGTGTCACCTTGTGCAAACAAGGGAGATGATGAGATGAGGCAACAAATCGCTAACAATGCGACATACTTCATAGTCAATCCTCTGACGATGTTAGGTGAACAATGCCGAAGTGGAAAATAGCTTAGACGCGTCTGAAAAAGCAAAGTGTATGAGTATACAAAGAATTCCGGTAGATTTCAAGGTAAATTTGGCTGGACAAAAATGATTTCTTCCCGTTCAAGTATGACACTCCCCTGAGCCGATCCCCGGGGTTTGCGCACATATTTCCTCTCGCAGTATGCCACCGGGACACTGCTTGCTTTCCTCATTTTACTATAATATGCGGCGATTGCGGCGGCCTGGCGTATCGCCTCTTTTGGGACTATCTTATCCGCCTTCACTTTAAGAACTGTGTGAGATCCGCTTGCTCCACGGGCATGAAACCAGTAATCTCCCGGTTTCGCGTATTTCATCGTGAGAAGGTCGTTGTTGGCACTGCTTTTGCCGACCCAGACCTCGTAATCGCCGGTGACCTTGAAAAGTCGGAACGGCGGCAGCGACTCTTGTTCCTTTTTGGAAAGTATGTTCATTGCTTTGAGTTCTTTCCGATACGTGTGAAGAAATTCCTTTAACTTTTCCGGTGAATCAATTTCCTCTACGCGCTCAAGCATCACGATGAGAGAAGCGCTTTTGGATTCCAGCAACTTTGACCTTTTCTCCCGTTCAGCAGATTCCTGCCGGGTTTCCTTGGCGAG
>JAWOMQ010000008.1:0-7777 GCA_033852415.1 Bacteroidota bacterium | reverse complement strand
TCCCAGAAAGAGTTGCAACAGCTTCGGCCGGGTGACTATATCGTCCACGTCGATCACGGCATCGGACTGTTCGATGGACTCACCAAGTTAACGGTGGGCGGAGTGGAACAGGAAGTGATTAAGCTCCTCTTCCTTGAGGATGATGTGCTCTATGTGAATCTGAATTTTCTCAATCGTGTTCAAAAATATTCTTCACAGGAAGGATACACGCCAAAATTAAGCCGGCTCGGCACAGCCGAATGGGAAAAGGCGAAGTCGCGTGCGAAAGGGAAGCTCAAGGATATCGCGCGCGATATTATCGCCCTCTATGCTAAACGGAAGCGCGAACAGGGATTTGCCTTTGCTACAGACACACATTGGCAGAAGGAGCTCGAAGCTTCGTTTATTTACGAGGACACGCCCGACCAGTCAAGTGCAACTCTTGCCGTGAAACGGGACATGGAAGATTCTTCCCCAATGGATCGGCTTATTTGCGGTGATGTAGGGTTTGGAAAGACCGAAGTAGCAGTCCGCGCTGCGTTTAAATCGGTCATGAACGGAAAGCAGGTGGCAGTTCTTGTTCCCACAACTATTCTGGCGGTCCAACACTTTAACACATTTCAGGATCGGTTGTCACGGTACACTGTAAAAGTGGAACATCTCAACCGCTTCAGGTCGCAGAAGGACCAAAAACGTGTCCTGCAGCAAATGAAAGAGGGCGGGGTGGACATTGTAATCGGAACACACAGGCTCCTTTCGAAAGATATTGTCTTCAGGGACTTGGGGCTGTTGGTGATCGACGAAGAACATCGGTTCGGTGTAGCCGCAAAGGAAAAATTGCGCCAGCTTAAGACATCGGTTGATACTCTTTCGCTGACAGCGACACCAATTCCAAGGACACTTCACTTTTCTCTCATCGGTGCGAGAGATTTGTCGCTAATCAACACAGCTCCGCGTAACCGCCTTCCCATAGTGACTGAAATTGTTCCGGCAGATACGCTTGGAAAGCACGTGCAGTGGAGGATCGTGCGTGAAGCAATTCTCCGGGAGCTCCACAGGGGCGGGCAGGTCTACTTTGTCCATGACCGTGTTGAAAATATCGAATCGGTGGCTGCCCAGGTGCGGTCACAGGTTCCCTCCGCCCGCGTGCATGTTGCTCACGGGCAGATGGCAGGCCACGAGCTGGAAAAGACCATGCTCGGTTTCCTGGAACGGAAGTATGACGTCTTGGTGGCGACCAAAATCATCGAGTCGGGTCTGGACATACCGAATGTTAACACAATTATTGTCAACCGCGCCGACCGATTCGGGCTCGCGGAACTATATCAGCTCAGGGGAAGAGTCGGGCGCTCGAATATCCAGGCGTATGCGTATCTCCTGGTTCCCCCGTTAAGTAGCGTACCGCGTCAGACACTTCGGCGACTCCAGGCGATTGAGGAATTCACCGAACTTGGCTCGGGTTTTAATCTTGCCATGCGCGACTTGGAAATTCGGGGTGCAGGAAATCTTCTTGGTGCGGAACAATCGGGGTTTATCATGGAAATGGGTTTCGAGATGTACGAACGCATCCTTCGCGAAGCTGTCGATGAGCTCAAGAGCGAAGAATTCTCCGGACTGTTTCATGATATACCGGCAAAATCGATGGAACCTCTGAGCGAGGTGGTCATCGAGTCGGATATCGAAGCCATCATACCGGGTGTTTATATCGAGTCTGATACAGAACGGCTCGACATTTACAGGAGAATCTATCGCGCCGGCTCAAACGAGGAGCTTCAATCTATGCGAGAAGAGCTTCGGGACAGGTTTGGAAGCTACCCTGAGGAGGTAGAGCATCTTTTTAAGCTCGCCGAGGTCCGCCTTCTCGCAGCCGGCACGGCTATTCAAAAAATATCAATCAAGAAATCCGCAAGTATTATAACTCTTCCACCGGAAACAGATGGACTGTTTTATGGGGGACCAGAGGAAACCAACACTCCTTTTCTCCGGGTTGTAAAAATGATTACCTCTGCGGGAAAGGACCGGATTAAGCTTCGCCAGGAGGGGAAGAATCTGCAACTAGTTTTTTCAGGGGTGGGTTATGCACCGATGGAAAGAATTGCAAAGACTCAGGAAATTCTAAAAAAACTTGTCGTGGTAATCTCCATGGAACAGCCTTTACCGGACGACAAAAATGGATAATCTCTAAATATTGATGCCCTCACATGCAGCTGTAAATGTTTGACATTCCATCAAGGAGAGATTTGATGCCACTGCCAATTAAAGTTATCGGAATATCGGGAAGTCTTCGAAAGAATTCACATAACACGGCGTTGATTCGCGCAGCACTGGAGCTCCAGCCGGTGGGAATGCAAATCGAAGTGTATGATATATCTGCAATTCCGTTGTATAACGCGGATCTTGATGGTGATATGAAACCACAACCGGTGATCTCGTTCAAAAAGGCAATATCAGGTGCGGATGCCTTACTCATTGCGACTCCGGAGTATAATTATTCGGTCCCGGGTGTTCTCAAGAATGCAATCGACTGGGCGTCTCGTGGGGGAAAGGAATCGCCACTGAATGGTAAACCCATCGCAATTATGGGGGCGGGAGGTGTCATGGGGACCGTGCGGGCGCAACTCCATCTCCGGCAAATTGCATTGTTCAATGGAATGAATGTGCTTCCTAAGCCGGAACTTTACGTTGCAAAATCAGGCGAGAAAATTGATGCATCGGGAAATCTCACCGATGCTTTAACACGAGATCGTCTGAGAGATCTTCTTCAGGCCCTGCTGGTGTGGACAAAGAGATTTATACCATAGGGTTGGTCGACGTTTATCCCTAAGGTTTGCTCTTGCATCTGAGGAAAAATACTTGTATATTAAAATATCAAATAACAGTACACCGTTATCTGTCCCCAGAGGGAAAGTTTCATCGCTTCAAAAACGCGAATTTTGAGACGCTTTTAACGCCTGCTGATGTACCCGTTTGACCTCCCAAGGTAAGAGTCGCCAGCAACAATCACTTTCGTGGGTGTTACAATCCTGAGAGACAAGAAGTTAAAGCCACGATGGCGGGGTATATTTTACCGGTAAAGTTCCGGGATTCATATTTACAAGAAAGGATTTGTTCCATGGAAAGAGGAACAGTCAAATGGTTCAACGGAGCCAAAGGTTACGGCTTCATTTCACGTCAACAAGGCGAAGATGTATTCGTCCACTTCAGAGCGATAAAAGGCGAAGGCTACAAGTCGCTGAATGAAGGCGATAAAGTCGAGTTTGACGTTGAAGAAGGTCCAAAAGGCCTTCAAGCCGCAAACGTATCGCTTCTTTAATGAAAAGGCGATCAATCAGAGACATGATGTTGCCGGCTCGGACGAGCTGAACTAAGCTGTCTTTGGTGCAAAACCCATCCCGCTTCGGCGTGGATGGGTTTTTTATGTCGGGCCGTAAGAACCTGTCAACTCTTCTCACAACAGAAGATTTGGCCAGGGCGCAGAGTTGGACCTCGCCAGCCAACGTTTCCTATTTGTACCGCGATTTCCTGAAGGAAGATTTTCGCCTCCCATGAGGTCTATTCGCTGGAGAGACTGTAATTGTCTTTCCTTTCAATATTGTCCCATTGAGAGTTTCAATGGAACGCTTTCCTTCCTCTTCCGTTTGCATCATGACAAAACCATATCCAAGCGGTTGATTCGTCCGTGTGTTTGTGATAATCTCGAGTGATTCAATTTTACCGCAGGTTTCAAAGAGTTTCCGCAATTCATCTTCGGTGCAATCAAGCGGTAAGTTCCCGACATGGATATTCATCAGTTGTCCTTTCCGTATGGGTTGAAGTTCTCTTCTTTAGTGAACCGACGATCGTACAAGCCGCGCTCAACAAGAACGGCTCGGTCAAACAGCTTACACGGTGAGCGATCCCTTGTCCGTTACGAAGGTGACATCTCTTTTACCATGTCTTTCTGATTGGGTGCGCTTCCGTGTTAAATGTGATTTTATCAAATGACAGAGTCTCCTTGGGCGCAAAGATGAGATAGAGGTATTTCAATGTTTCGGCCAGGAAAAAGCTGTCCATCTCATCGGCCTTCTCTTTGGTCACAACATTGTTCAATCGTGCGTAAGCGATATCTGTTCTGCAGTAACTGCGAATGGCGTTGAAAAAGGTTCTGCCCATTGAGCGGTATGTGGTATCACCCGTATAGTGAAGGAGATAGTACGCGGATTCAATGATCTCGGGCCTCAGGTAATACTCATTGGCCGTTGGAGTCATTGTGCTGTAATTGATTTCCTCCGGCTCTATGCCGTACAGGTTCCACATCCGGTAACACGATTGCTCAAGTTGAGCAGCACGCGACACGTCACCTGCGAGACACAGAACAGCAGGGAAAAATGCCTGGAGAGAGCCAAATATTGTTGCGGTGATCTTACCGCTGTTCATCTCCGCTTCACCATACCACAAGCCGCCGTGAGACGTATCGGCGAGGTAGGCATTGACCGCTTCACTCAGGGTATCCCACATTCGCCTGCAATCTTCATCCCCGAAAAGGCGCCAAGCCTTGACCAGATACTCAAAATATGAGTCGATGCCGCCGCCAATATGGCTTGTCGAGTCGACCCACTCACCGGTTTCAACGTTAATTGTCGAGCCGAGCAATCCAATCTTCGATCTTCTGTTATACAGTTGAACCATAGCATTCTTTGGTTTTTCGTAATAGACCGGATTACCGGTAATTTTGCTCAGTGTCCCTAATTCGATCAATGCAGTCCCGATCTCAGCTGGGTTATTCAAAGAATCGCGAATTCTGCCGGTCCGAAGGTTCACGTACCGGTAAGGCATGCCGGTGGAAGAGTTATAAACCGGCAAAAGTCGTTTTCCCAGATCCTCAGCTCGCTCCAAAAATCTCTTATCCCCATCCATTTGGTACGACGAAAGCAAGCCGCCGAGTAATCGGATAGTAATTTCGAAACTCTGTACCTCCATGTTTTTATCGAACGAGAGACTGTCGAAGATGAGCTGCTTTGCCTCTCTCGCTTCACGGTCAAGGTGTAAGATCAGCAGAGCGTCGTACGCGTCGACCGGCGTCATTAACAGCGAGCTTTTATACCAGTCGTGTGGTTTCATGCTCAAAGGTTTGAGCGCATCATGCCCCCAGGCATACTGACGATACCCGTTCCAGGCGTGGAGAAATTCATCCCTGATGGAATCCGAAATCACATCGGCATGTTGAGATCTTGCCGCACCAGTAAACGTCAGCACGGACGCCAACAGAAAGACGCAATGTGATATTGTCGGGTTCTTCACGGTACCGTAAGTGCAGTGGCCTAAAGATATGAATCTTTCATGAAGAATGGAAACGATTTATTTAAAAGAACCCCTCGGATGGAATACTTTATACCCTGACAAATGGTAAACACAGGGCAAAAAGGCCCTGAAGGAAGAAGCACTGGAATGCTATGATGCCGGAGTTTTCTTTAGAATGAGGCTGGACGCAGAGGTGCACGGCATCTGCAGCAGTTTCCCTGGCATAAACCACTCGGGTAATGGGTTCTGCCGATACAAATGTTACTCAATGGCAGTTTAAACCTGCCATCATGGGGGAAGAGACGGATGCGATTTGCCCCCATTCAAGTTGAAATAACCTGAAGACTCCTGAGGAGGTGGTCGCTGTTTTTCTGGTGAATTTTGTCAAATGAGTTAATCAAAAAGCCGTCCCTCGGAGTAGAGGGAACGGCTTTTTGGGGGGTTGGGTATATTCCTGTTGCTACTTCTTTCTTTTGGGCATTTGAAATTTATTGTCATCGACAGGGACATTTTGTTCGATGGAGCTGAATTTGTAAGTGAATCCATCCCGCGGGTCGACCGCCGCAGTGCGCACGGCGAAAGGTACCTTGACCCCATCGAGCGCGCGGTAGTCTGAGTAATCAGTCTGTTCCGGGATGTCCCCGATCATTGTCTCGGTGATAACAAGTCTCCGGAGGAGGAGACCTGTTGCGGAATCCAAAGAGTAATATACTGTGCTGTGTTCATCGAGTGGGACCGAGAGGCGGTATACTGTCGCCCCATTTACCGTATCCATGCGGTTAACGTGCAGTTTTGCTGCGAGCAAATGCATTTCCATGTACGGGAAGAGCGCTGCCTCGCGCTTCAGATCCTCACTCTCATCCGGGGAAAGCTCGCGCGGTCCGCGGGGAGAACTCATCCAGCCGGTTGTTCCGTTGAAGGCGTGCGAAAACTGCATTCCTTCCCGCATTGTGACACTGGTAATGATTTTGTCTGGACTTTTCTGAACGATCTCAACCGGTGACTCTTTCCCCTGTATATCGATTGCCACCCCTTTGGAAACACGCGAAGTAATTTTGCCCATAGCGTCCGAGCTGCCGAGAGCACTCTCGTACCTGGAAAGGAGTTGGTCGGCACTCGGCAACCCTGTCTCCGACTCTTCTGTCTCCTTCCTCATTTTCGGTGGATTTTGCGGAAGAGGCATAACCGAGACAGGCTCTGTGGATCCATGATGGCATGTAAAACACGTGACGGCATTTCGACCGCCGAATTTCGTTGAGTTCAGGTCCATTACCATCTGAATCATCTTGCGCGCCGTCCGTTTCTCGGGTTTGTCGTCTTTGTCAAATTGCCAGCCAGAAGAGTCCTGAACGTGACAGTGCTGGCAACGAACTCCGAGCGATGTGGCAAAATCGTCCATAACCATGTTGAGTTCCGAAGCGGGAAGTCCTTTGAGAGCTTGAATGTTCTTCTTAACCTGTTCGACCGTCTTTTCCTGCCCTTGGTCTGGAGGCGGCTGATAAAGCGCTCGTGCTTTTTCGATGGTGAGGGAATTATAGACGAAAAAGAAAACGAGGAAGGATACACCAATACCACAAAAAACGAAAAATTTCCTGATCATGAACAAAGACTCCTGATGATGAAATAAAACGTACGGGTTGTGAGCTAATAGTATGGCGAAATGAGACGCAAAATGCAAATGAGTGCCCTCATTGGTCCGACCGCGCTGATCAGGGCGTTTCTTTGCAGACCGCGGATCTGGAAAATCAAATTAGTTTGGAGCTTCTGATGGCATGGACGAACTGGGACAGTTTTGCCTCATCAAGGTTACGCTCTGTCCGTACGCCACTGCAAACGTCAACGCCGAAAGGATCGACGGCACGAATTGCGTCACGCACATTCTGCGCATTCAACCCTCCCGCAAGGAAAATGGGAATGCTGACAACGTCACGTATTCTCTTGCTGATAGTCCAGTCGTGAACGCGCCCGGTTCCCCCAAGCTCCTTCACCGGGAGACTCGGTCGTCCCGAATCCAAAAGGAGTGCGTCAACATGCGGAGCAACCCGTTTTGCTTCATCAACGGAAGCCATGCCTTCGATGTGGATCACCTGCACGATTTTGATACCCGGCAACTCGGTTCTGAGAATCCGATAGGAACTCAGGTCAAGCCGGTCACAAAGCTGTATCACCGTTGTAGAACATCTATGATACTGGGCGACAATAAGTTCTGGTTTTTTCAGGCTTGTGAGCAGAAAAGTTTCTGTCGAAGCAGGGATTGACGTTGCAATGCTGTGAATGAGCTCTTCTGGGATCGGTCCCGGTCCGCTCGGCATAGCGGAAACGAGTCCGATTGCGGATGCACCACACCTGATCGCCATCCGCGCTTCTTCGATCGAAGCGATGCAACAGATTTTTATTCTTGGGATTGAGCCTGGAGACAATCTCAGCCTGATTTTGGATAACAATAACAGCCGGTGATGTGATCGTTTGCCAATCCTGCGGCCTGCATAAATGCATAGCAGATGGTCGGCCCGACAAA
>JAWOMQ010000136.1:0-4771 GCA_033852415.1 Bacteroidota bacterium | reverse complement strand
TCGTAAAAGTGATCCGATCACTCTCAATCTACAAAGAGCGTTCATTGTGATTTATTTGTGGCAGGATGTGCTGATGGATCGCATCGACCGTTGGTCGATGGGAAAGAACATCGATACCGAATACCTCCCCGTTTGGTACGGCGATCGCCTCGGGTTGAGAATTTCCGGTCTGATGGGTTTTGGAACAGAATTTATGCTCCTGGCGATCTGTTCGTGGACAAACCACATACCGCTCTACTTCATCCTCAATTTTGTCGTCATGAATGGAATCTGGATCGGCAGTATACTGTACCGGAGGCTTATTCTCTCTCCCAATATCCCGCGAAAGGATTGATGGGCTCCTCAGCGACGATGATCGCCGGCCGTTTGCTATCTGATTGCGTTATCCTGAATCTTTGAACGAGGGTCAACTAACGCAAGAATATGTAAGGGAAGAAGCCGTTAATGGTATAGCGGGTGAGAATTCATGCGATCACTCGTCTCAAATAGTTGTGGGATTGAAGACGACGCCGGCTATGGTTCTTAGGAAGCATGAGTGATATTGGTCGACTGTCCATAATCAATTGCCTGTTCGACTTGTGACGGAAATGGAGCTGCGAACGTTACGGTGTTTGTCGACCCAGTATGCCCAAAAAATGAAAAGCCATAGACCGTTCGAGGCGATAGCGATCTCGGTTGTGTCCGATGGGGGTGGACCGAAGACATTTGCCAGGTAAATCAGACTGAGAACGCCAATAAGGATCCAGAAACTGTATGATCCGACGCGGTCAGAAGGCTGGGTGGTTCTGGCATAAAGAAATATTCCAATGAGGAATAGGAGCACTTCAACGGCAATGGTTGCCGGAACCGAATTCCACAACCCTAGACCTAACTTCACATCGTTCCAAAATCCGAGAGGGAGATCAGGTCGATGACTCACAAAGTCCAGAACCCAGTGGCTGAATACCAGTCCGCCGATTATGACTGACCCAAGCAGTTGCCTTCTGAGCATGTAGAAGGCAGCAGCCAGGAGGAGCGACCATACAAGTGCGGCCACGAGGCTGTGTGAAATGGGGTAGTCATAGAAGTCAAGAGGTGTGAACGGCGTGTTGCCCGGGTCGATTCGTACATGTTCAATGCCGATAAGAAGGAAAGCAGGCCAGAGTAAATCCAGAAACTGGCCAGCGAGAAAGAGAGTTCCCAATGACACCTTCGGAACTGCCTTCTTGGCAGCAAACGCGACTGCATAGTGACCGATAAACACTTTTCAAGTCCTGTAATTTACGCAATGTTTCTATGGTTCATTCCGATATCTTCCAGTCCTGATTCACGACGGGCTCCGCTTTGGGTAAAACGATATGGATGAACTTGTACCCGGCCGCCTGATGGCATCCGTTACATGCAGAGAGGGTCTGATCGTAAGCGATCCGGAAGTCACGGGGTTCGCTCAGTTTCAGAGACTGCTCAAGCAATGGCAACTGAGTTTGTTTGACACTCTCCAGCACGGCTGTAATATTGACGCTGTTCCGGTACACATGGAGAGCCTCCGCCCCTTCGACTGCCTCCCGTAACTCGTTAAGCTCATATTTCGCGAGTTCCCAGTTCGACGCCTGTTCAGCGAACCAGATTTTGGAAACGTGTAATTGGATTGCCGACATGTACTCTCCTAGCCCCGGCATCCGCTCTTCCAGCGAATCGATTGTGCGTCGCGTCTGACCGAGAGAATCTCTGATTTGCTCCATCGTCGTTGTAAGTTGGCCGTTATCCGCAACATACGACTTGCTGACACTCAGGATTTTCAGAAAGAGATAGATGACAACCAGGACAAGGATGCCGAAAATAATTGGGATATAATAGTTGCGATTCATGCTTCATTCCTTTCACGGAGCTCCGGCAGATGATGAAGAATGTGTCCGTCGAACCGGAAATCTGCCGTGGATAAGTTTCGCCGGGTTCGGGTCGCGTGCGAGATATAGAATAAATGAATTTGCAATCATTCCGGACGATAAAACTCCGGTCGTTTACCGGGAGCTGTCGGGGTCCTTTGAGATATCAGACGAAGATTGTGCTTTCCATGTGTCGACCGACCACTTTCCCGGACCAACGAGGAGGATGAACACTAATCCAAAGAGCATGGAGAAATCCACCCTGGATTCATGGGCCATCTTCCAGAATCCATCATGAAGAAGAATCGGTATCTTTGTTGTGAGAATTGCGACAGAAATATTAATGATGAGCGGAATTGTGGCCAATCGTGTGGCAAGTCCGAGAATGATCAAGAGCCCGAATACAATTTCGACCGCGCCCACAAATGGGGCCAATATTTGTGGAATTGGAATGCCGATAGCCGTGAACCGGCCCACGCCCAGTGCCTCGGGGAAGAGAAATTTTTGAATTCCTTCCGTTAGGAACACAAACCCAACAATGAACCTTATAAGTACAATTGCCCGATCTGCATTGCACCCCTGCCCTGGTAAATTTGTCACAACCTTCTCCGCTTATGGTTTGATCTTCCTGAAACAACAAAACTGAAAATTCTGAATTGCATGTGATGGCGTCCGGTGATCGACAGTGAAACTCCGCAGCATCGTAAAGCTTCCTTTGAAATACTCGCTGAGCGCTAATGCATCATACTGTTTTACCGGGAGACCGCTGCAACGGCGTGGGCCGTTTGTCGAGAAGGTGGCAAGGATCAAATAGCCGTCATTCAAGACTGCCCTCCGAACAATCGCTTGGTATTTCGCGGTTTCTTCTTCAGTTGTAAGAAAATGAAATGTTGCACGATCATGCCAGAGTCCGTAACCGCAGGGAGGTTCAAAATCGAGTATGTTGCATGGTATCCAGGTCACTGCGGCTGATCGTTTGCCCAACCTCTGCTTTGCCCGTTGAATGGATTTCTCGGAAATATCGAGGACCGTGATATTTGAGTATCCTTCTTCAAGAAGGTGATCGGCGAGGGTGCTGTCCCCGCCGCCGACATCAAGGATAGGCGTTGCTTTGTTCAGATTGAGTTCGTGTATGATCTCCAGCGTCGGCGTGGGATGATCCTGCCACCAGCTTACCTCGTTCGGCTGTTTCTGCGAGTAGATGTTTTCCCAGTGTGTTTTCGGATCGCTCATACGGATGCCCGCGATCTGATATCAGATTCGTTGTGAATCATTTCTTTTTCATTCTCCCTGTGTCAGCCAATTCAATTCTAGCGGGGTAAACGGCCAATGAGATTTTGAGAGTCGAATGGCCCTGGTTCGGCGAGGAGGGCCCGCGCTGAATCAACCTGTCCCCAGGTATTCCATAACAGGACGCCCCGGACGCGTTTTTCATTCAGATAATACACGACCCCTTCGTGAAATGGCTCCTTCCAATCCTCGATCATTTCCAGACGCATGTCGAGATCACCGACTGCCTCGTAACCCAGTTCAAACAGGTCGGAGTAAAAGAAAGGAAGATGATGGTACGGAGTGCTTGTGCCCGCCATATTTCTTCCCGCAATATCACCCATGGTGATAGCATTGTCCTCGTGCTCGGAACGAAGTCGTTTCCCCAGGACGGGACTGAAGTAGTTTGCGACGTCACCAGCTGCGAAAATATCAGGGTGTCCGGTACGAAGATACTCATCAACAATGATACCATTATTCACTGCCAGACCGGCTGAGGCTGCAAGGTCGGTCCTTGGCGTGATCCCGATACCAGCAACAACTCCGTCAAATGTCAAGGCATTACCCGAGGAAGTCGATACGACAAATGAAGACGATGATTTTGTAATATTTGTGACTGTCGTATTGTGGAGGACAGTTATTCCCTTTGAATGATAGAAATGGTTGAGGAACCTGGATAACGATGGGGGATAGACTCGGGACCCGATGCCGTCCTCCGGAAAGATCAAGGTGACCGATTTATCGTTCATCGCGAGTGCCGCTGCAATCTCGGAACCGATAAAGCCCCCGCCGATAACTGCAAACCGGTGGCAACGGCCTGTCATCTCGCGAAGCATTTCGTAATCGTTGAGAGTCCGAAAATAAATGATTCCATCGACGGCAAAGGGTAATCGCCTGACTTCGCCCCCGGTCGCCAGAAGCAGTTTCTGGAAGGAATACGTCGTGCCTTCGTTATCGTGCAAGAGTTTCTTATCCTTATCGAGACCCACGATTGTCCGGGCAAGATGAAGTTCCACGCCCTGTTGAGGAATGGAGCGATAAAGCGTGTCCGATCCCTTCCCTTTCCAAAGACCCTTCGAGAGCGGCGGTCTGTTGTACGGAGGGTGATTTTCTTCCGAAATGATTCCAATGTTGTTCGTTGAATCAATAGAGCGAATCGACTCTGCAGCCGCAGCTGCAGTCATTCCCCCGCCAACAATGATATAGTGATATTCCATCATGGTCGAAATCCTTGCTAAGTCCTGGTCATTGTATTAATACAAATCTAACAATAATTTGCAATTCTATGAAGAACACAATCTCCATGAGGGTACCCGGGCAAGTTCTCTCCTTCGAACGATGGAAGATCTCATTCCTTTACAACCTTCAATCCGTGTGGACAAAATTTCTGATCTTTCCATTCCCAATGATCACATCGCGTTTCGGAGCATTCAATAATAAAATCGTTCTCCCGCCCAGATTTTCTGAAACGTCGTATTCATCCCCTTACAAATGAATATTCCACGGCCGTTTTCAAAAGGCATGGCGTGTTCAGCATGCGTCGTATCAGTGAACTCCACGCTGCGATATCGCCTGCTAAGGTCGCGAAGGTTCCCCTGCAAATCCGGCGCTCCGCCGAGGACAATTGCGACGTCGCC
>JAWOMQ010000174.1:0-28778 GCA_033852415.1 Bacteroidota bacterium | reverse complement strand
TTTTCAACTGATTCATATGTCGTTGATCCAATTTTTTTTCCTGGTGGCGATATAGGGGAACTTGCCGTCAATGGAACGATAAATGATCTGGCAATGTGTGGTGCTCAACCGATATGCCTCTCGGCCGCGCTTATCATTGAGGAGGGTTTTTCCATGGAGGAACTCGCGAGGGTTGTTGCCTCCATGAAACGTGCGGCTGAACGGGCAGGCACCATTGTGGCGACAGGAGACACGAAGGTGGTTGAAAGGGGCAAGGGAGACAAACTCTTTATTACGACCACTGGCCTTGGAATAATACACGAAAGAATGAATATTGCGCCGTCAAACGCAACTGCGGGGGATCGGATAATTCTGAGCGGCAAAATTGCCGCCCATGGTATTGCGATTATGTCGGTCCGGGAGGGCTTAGAGTTTGAATCGAAGATCCTTAGCGACACAGCCCCGCTTAACGGACTGGTGGCTTTGATGGGCGAGGATGCGGCGCATGTTCACGTGTTGCGCGATCCGACTCGTGGTGGGGTAGCGAGCGTCCTTAACGAAATCGCTCAATCATCGCACGTGGGAATTTCAATTTTAGAAAAAGCCATTCCGGTTGCCCCCGAAGTAAACATGGCGTGTGAGCTCCTCGGTTTCGATCCTCTCTATGTCGCAAACGAGGGAAAACTTTTGGCCTTTGTGGCCCCCGAGAAGACTGATCACATCCTCAAGAGAATTCAAGAACATCCCCTCGGACGGGATGCTGCAGTAATCGGAGAGGTTACACAGAACCACCTCGGACTTGTCGTGATGAAGACACTTGTCGGAGGAACACGGATCATCGATATGCTCTCCGGAGAGCAACTGCCGAGGATTTGCTGACTTCTTTTCCATAAGGATGAGGCTGAGACTTTGATTCTTGCAACGGAATATTGTAGATTGCGTATCATTTCTCACGGGGGTTGTGCGTTCTCATATCGCTGTCCTTTGAATCTCTTCAATATTTCAAGATAACGGAATCGAAATGTCCCAACGATGGTGGACAAGCAGTTTTTATGCGATGGTTGCCATATTCATCGGTTTTTCCGTGGGTGCCATCATTCATCTGAATCAGAAGGGAAGACTGCCGCTCGATTTTTCTGCAGGGGAAAGTTATGACGTGGATGGGTCAATTCTAACTTCCCCCGACGAAGCCGAGTTTCTCGCTAGTCGATACCGGGTTGGCGATCAATGCGTGGTGCGGGAGCTTTCGCAAAATGCCAAACCCCGAATTTCCACCTGCACAATTGTCCCTTACTATTCTGTGGCCGAGGTCACCATCAGCGTCCTGACGGCGTTTGTCATCGCGCTTGTTGGGATTGGCGTTTATAGTTTTCGTGCGCGTCAGGTCACAACGATGGTGTTCTTTCTCAGCAGTATCACGACTGCGATAGCGGTTTTCGGTGTTAAGACAATCTACGTTACGGAGCCCGCATGGCTCGGAGCGTTGTTTTCGCTTCTCTTTTTCCTGGCGTACGGATTCATCCCGATCCTGTTTCTACATTTCACGTTGGTCTTTCCAGAAGAATCGAAGCATGCGAAGTCACGAGTCCTCGTATGGGCATATCTCCTCTGTCTCGCTGTGTCGGTGGTTCATTGGTATCTGTATCTGCGGGCGGGTTGGGATCGCTCGGTCCTCGGGTTTGATGGATCATTGAAAATCTCAATTATCCAAAATGTCCTTTCATTTTTGTTTACGGGCGCGGGAGTACTGAATATCATTTGGTCCTTCCGGAGGACACAATCGACGACTGACCGCCGGAAAATCCGGCTGGTCATCTTCGGGCTCTGCATCGGAATCCTCCCCTTTATCAGTTTATGGATTCTTCCACAAATTGTCGGAAGCGCACCGCTCATTCCCGAGCCCCTTTTCAAGCTGATGCTCTTGTTCATCCCGGTTTCGTTTGCGGTTTCAATACTTCGCTACAAACTGATGGATGTCGATATTCTTATTCACCGGGGCGCAGTCTACACGCTGGCGATCATCGTTGTCATGATTACCTATACACTCTTCGTTGCCCTCATTTCTCTGCTGCTTGGAGAGCGGATTGTCGTGAATTCGCCTCTCTATTCCGCCCTTGCCGCTGTGTGCACTGCCTTGCTGTTCCAACCACTAAAGAATCGGGTCCAGCATCTGGTCGACCGGTACTTCTTTCACATTGAATATGATTTTCGTGAAGCTCTAAAGAAACTCGTCGCAGAAGTAAATGAATGTCTGGATCTGGCGACACTGGGGGAGTGCCTCGTCCGTCGCGTTGATAATCTTCTGCTCGTCGAGAGAATCGGCGTATTTGATATCGTGCCCCCCTCACATTATATTCATCTTCTGGCTCACCATGGTTTTTCCATTCTCGCGAAACACGGTCCGCGCTTTGAAAAAGAAAATCTGCGATCGACGTTGCGGCTGCCGGTAGCGTTGCCGGAAACGATCGAACCGACCGTTGAATTTGAGGTGGCAGACAAGGATGTTTTTAACCGCTGGGGTATGGCTCTCGTCGTGCCGCTCCTGACCCGTCAGGAAGACACACTCGGTTTTCTGGTCCTCGGCCCGAAGAAATCGGGTCTGCGGTTTACCGAAGAGGATATCGATTTGCTGACGTCAATCGGGCAGCAGGCCGGAATCGCGATGGAACGGCTGATCCTCCAGAACAAGGTTTTCCTCGAACATGCAGAGGCCGAGAGGTTGGGCGAACTCAACAAAATGAAATCATATTTTGTATCGAGCGTCTCTCATGATATGAAAACACCCCTGACGTCGATCAGGATGTTCGCTGAGTTGCTGTTGGATAAATCGCGACCCCCCGAGGAGAGTAATAAATTCCTTCGTATCATCGAGGGAGAGAGTGAACGTCTCACGCGACTCATCAATAATGTTCTGGATTTCTCAAGAATTGAACGCGGCATCAAGGAATACCACCTTAAAGAACTGGAACTTAACGCTCACCTTTCCGGCATCATTGATTCTTTACGCTACCCGCTCACCATGGAGAATGTGAATCTCGTGACGAGAGTTTCAGACGAACCGCTCATTATCAAGGGAGATCCTGACGCTCTTGCTGAAACGGTGATTAACCTCATTTCGAATGCGGTGAAATATTCGGGCGAGACAAAAGACATTACGGTATTATCAAGACACGATGGAAATTGCGCGACCGTCGAGATCGCAGACCATGGTATCGGCATTGCCCGGGAAGAGCTCGAACATATTTTTGAACCATACTACAGAACCGCAAATGGACGGGAGCATGGGGTCGGCGGGGTTGGCCTTGGTTTGTCAATTGTGAAGCATGTCATGGATGCCCACCATGGTTCAATAAGAGTACAGAGTAAGAAAGGAGAGGGGACAACCATATCACTATCAATCCCGCTCATGGGGAAGGAGGACACTGATTGATGAAACGAATTCTAATTGTGGAAGATGATCCGGCGATTCTGACGGGCTTGGAGACCATTTTAAAGGAGGAGCAGTACGAAGTGTTGACTGCGATGGATGGAGAAAAAGGGTATCGGGAAGCCAGGAAGGAGGAAATTGCGTTGATCATCCTCGATATTATGTTACCAAAAAAGAACGGCATGGATGTTTGCCGGGACCTCCGGAAGGACGGTGTCGGGATCCCAATCCTGATGCTGACAAGCAAGAAGGAGGAAATGGATGAAGTGATGGGCTTTGAAGTGGGAGCGAATGATTATGTTACAAAACCGTTCAGCCCGCAACGGCTTCTCGCAAGGATCCGGAACCTGTTACGCCCGGGAAACGTGCGCGATAAGGAAGTCGCCGAATATGCATTCCAGAATGTCTCGCTGGACTTCAAGAGGTTGGAAGGTTCGAAAAATGGTGTTCCGTTTGAACTCTCCGCGAAGGAATTTGAGGTTCTGAAGTACTTTATCATCCACGAGGGAGAAGTCATATCAAGGGATACTCTGCTCGATGATGTGTGGGGCTATGAATCCTTCCCGACGACAAGGACAGTCGATAATTATATTCTTTCAATTCGAAAAAAGATCGAAGATAATCCTTCCCAACCCAGGCACCTTCTGACAGTTCACACCGTGGGATACAAGTTTGTAAAAGAGGGGTAGAATCACTCACGCCGCCTGACATTCCTCATATTTGGTAATCTTTTCATCCCGTGGGGCTTCACGCGAGATCGAGCCCTTTTTCAGATCCGGCAAGCGTGAAAAGACCCTGTGACGCGCGTGATGCCGCTGGAAGAACGAGAGTTTAAAGTAAATGAATGTCACAAGTGGTATACGCAGGAGATAGGCCAGGAGCGATTCACGCTTGGACTGGAGCAGCATTATTTTCCACCAACGCCGAAAGATATTCTTCCATGAATAGAAGTGCTTGTTTACACTGATGTACGCGGCGTGAATTTCCTCCTCGGTGAGATGAGTATGTCTGAATACGACGTGATCGCCTTCGTAATGCGATAAATCGTAATCGATGATCCGGTCGTCTTCCATTACCTGTTCATACCATGGTGTTCCGAAGATCGGAATCGATATGGAGGGGAGAATAACTGAGGGGCAGACGTCATCGAGCATTGCAGGGAGATTCTCATAGTATTCTTTTGTGTCCTCTTCCAGCCCGAACATGAATCCCGTGAAGGTGAGAATCCCGCGACGATGCAATTTTTCAAAGAACATTTTGTATTCTTCAACTTTGTTCTGCCGCTTCTTCACCCCTGCAAGGCTCTTCTCATTGAGTGACTCCATCCCAATGAATGCCATTCTGCAGTGTGCTTTGGCGAGCAGCTCGACAAACTCATCATCGCGCAGACACTCGATACTGAATTGGGTCCCGATCGCCCAGAAGTTGAGCTTTGCGATTTCCCTGAGGAGATTCTTGGCGTAATCGAGGTCTCCACCCAGGTTATTATCCAGGATCATCGCCATCTTTCGCTTGTGCCACGGCAATTTCTGCGTTGCCTTCAGATCTCTGATAACGTCTTCCACCGGCCTGGTGCGGAACGTCGCACGTTTGATGTTAAGCGCGCAATAGGTGCAAGGATGAGGACAACCTCTTGATGCCTCGGTCACAACCGGAACGGTGTACACGGACTCGACGAGATCATATCGTGGCGGGGGGATACTATCGAGAGGTCCGTTGAGTTCAGCCGTATAGCGTGGCTGCAAAGTACCGGAAAGCAGATCATTGACTACTGTTCCCCAAAGTGCATGTGCTTCACCGACAACAAGCGAGTCAAAATAGGGTTGTACAATGTCAGGATGGGTCGATGCAAATTTTCCGCCTCCTATCACGATCTTACCCATTTTCCGGAACTTTGCCGCGACCTCGAACGCGTGGGGAGAAAGGTAATCCATAAAACTGAGTGCTATGTAATCGGCGTCTGTCGTGTAGTCGATGGGGCGGACCATCTCATGCAGGACTTCGACTTCCACGTCGGGCGGAGTAAGCCCGGCCAGGAGGATGCCGGGGAGAGGGGGCGCCGGAGACGTTGCGTAATAGGGCTCTGCTTCCCGCAGATTCTGGAAGAGGACGATGATCAATAATTTTGGTTTCTTCATGATAATCCTCACTGATAATCAGGCGATTACACATTTTTCAATTAATTCGGGTGTTTCATCGGTAGGCATCATCGAGTTCCACACTTCATCAACCGCATCAACTAACTTATCAATGTCTTCTTTTGTATGGATTGCCATAAGGCTGATCCTGAACCGTTGCTGAGAAAGTGGTACAGCCGGGTATTCAATTGAGTTAACAAAAATTCCCATCTGGTGGAATGTGTAGCTGGCGCGTCGAATATCCATCCACTCCGGCACCCGCAGAGGAATGATCGGTGATGGGGAATTGATTTCAAACCCGATGCTCCGCAGTTTCGCGCTTGCATATGAAACATTATCTCTCAATCGAGCGAGCAATTCTGGTTGGCGCTCAATGATATCTAAAGCGGCGAGCACAGCCGCAATGACCACTGGTGGGAGAGATGCCGAGAACATGTATGACCGTGAAAAGTACCTTAGGAAATCAACGACGGTTTTTGTCGAAGCGACAAAGCCGCCCGTGACACCGAACGCTTTGCTGAATGTGCCCATCGTGATATCGATCTTGCCTTCAAGGCCGAAATGTTCGGCGGTCCCGTGACCGTTCACCCCGAGTACGCCCGACCCATGGGCATCGTCCAGAATGATATATGCATTGTATTGCTGTTTGAGGCGATACAATTTGTCCAGCGGCGCTAGATCGCCGTCCATTGAATAGACTCCCTCAACTCCAATAAACCTGTCGCCGGAACCGGAATGTTCCTGCATGAGTTGTTCCAGGGCGCCCATGTCATTGTGAGGAAAACGAATGCCATGCTGATTGGCCATTTTGAGGCCATCGCAGAAAGAGGCGTGACTATAGGAGTCGAAATAAATCGTGTCGTTTGGGTTGAGGATTGCCGTAACCAGTCCGACGTTTGCTCCATAGCCGCTTGAATAGATGAGACTATCTTCCGAGTGCTTGAAGGCCGCAAGCCGTTCCTCGAGCGTTCTATGGAGCTCGGTGTAGCCGTTTAGGAGAGGCGGTCCGCCTATCCCTACGCCGTAGGAGTCTATGGCTCGCAGTACCTGTTTGCGCACATATGGATGATTGGCTAATCCCAGATAATTATTGGAGCCGAACATCACCATATTCCTTAATTCGCCGGAGTAAGGATCAATGACGAGAACTTCGCGATCGGCGGGGGATACAATACGCCTCATGGAGAGAATTGAACGCTCCTGGCGCATTTGTTGGAGAAATGTCTGCATTGCCGCAGTCTTTTCTGCAAGAGATTGATTCCTTCCGCGAAGAAGAATCTGGTGGAGATTAAAATTTTCGCCACCGCGATATTCGCTTTTCTCAAACATGTCCTAACCCTCCATTCTGAGTGTATAATCGTACTCTAACAACTGTTTGATGCAATAATCCACATCGGTTGCGTGCTCGAAAAAGATATTACGCAATCTCGCGGAATCGATAAACCGCATGCGTCCGTAGATTTTCATGCGCAAACCCGCTTCGGGCGTCACTGTCCCTAATCGTATCGGATTCCATCCGTCAACATTCGCTCGCGCGAGAAATTGATCAACCATCTGTTTTGGAATTGTCAGGAGAAGCTCATACTCGCCATGCGAACCCGCAAGCATAAACCACGGAGGAATGCCAACGGATTTGGCAAGATCTGTTGCGGCATTGTCAATGGCGGATTCCCAGCGCTCATCAAAAATGAAACCCACATCATTGAGGCGCATGAGCTCATCCAGTGTGGCAATGGCACCGTCACTGGTATCCATTCCCGCGCTTCCAAATTCTGCGGCCAGGGTCCCTTCCTTGACTCTGGCTACGGGAAGGTACGCGTACGAGCCATTCTTCCCACAATGTTGGTTTAGAGCGAATCCATTTCCTGAACCGAGTACGCCCGAAGAAAACAGGACATCACCCGGTTTGCATCCACGTCGTGTGAGTGGATTACCCCGGACCATACCAAAGGCCGAGGCGGTAAGGCCAAGATGATCTGAAAAATTTGTATCCCCACCGAGGACGTATGTTTCACAGCGTTTGCATGCATCAGCAATTCCTGTCTGAAGAGACTGTAGCCATCCTTCGTCCAGATGTGAGGGCAAAGTCTCTGCGAGCAGAATGCCAATCGGCGTGGCGCCGACGGCGGCGAGATCGCTCAGGTTGGCCATGACAACCATCCAGCCGGCCAAGTAGGGATCCTGGTAAAGGCCGCTGGCGAGCTCTTCGACAAGCCCATCTGTTGTGGCGGCAAGGATCCCACCTCCGTCATTCCAGAGGTGCACGAGTTCTGCGTCGGATGTATAAACCTCGTTTAGTTGATAGGGCGGCCGACAAAATGCACCGCAGAGTTTGTCGAGAAGCTCAATTTCGTGATTCGTGTTTGTCATTGACACACCTGAAGATAATGCTGCAAAATTGAAAACTGACAGGAACCGCAACGCACTACCTCACCATCGAATTCGACGGCGAACGCGGATTTTGCCGAAACGTTGAGATGCGGAATCGTCCTGTGAACCAATTTCTGCGACAAGGAGGCACCACCATTGGCAAGTTGAGTCAATAATCGGATAAGCTCCCATCTGTTCATCGACCGGGCACAGAAAACTTCGAACAACCCATTTTGGTAGTTTGATGATGTCTTGTAGTGCAAAGAGCCTGAAAAATGCGGGTTCTTGAGGATCGCGATGTTTGTTATTGGAGAACTTCCCACGTCGATGGCATCGAGTTCAAGATCCAGATTCCTGTGATGCATGATCGTGGTCAGTGCGGCGTAATAGATAGCCGCCGTGACTGAATGTTGTTTGAGCCAGCTAAGAATGGTATCCGGATGGTTGAAGAAATAGTTTGCGTTTGCTGTGGCTCCCAGGCTGGCATTTGCCATGAAAAACCTGCGTGTGACTTTGCCGTTGTCGCTATAATCCAGTACACCGATATCACGTGGGAGAGCTCTTGCAAGATCGATCTTGCACGGTATTCCCGCTATGAAATCCACCATCTGAAATGGTTTGTGAAAATCATTACTGGAACCCAATCCAATGGCACCGAGACGGATTTTTGTTCTCTGAACAGGAGTACATTGGGTCAGGAGGGCATTCAAGAGGATATTGACGGTCCCGTCGCCTCCGCCGGCCACGAATGAAGTCTTGCCCCGATCAAGCATTTCCGCTACCTGCGGATGCCAGTCTTCAGGATGCAAAAGGATCCGGCAGTCGTAATCGCCCAACCTCTCGCCGAGGGAAGGTCGGATGCGGTTCCATTTTTCCAGAGCTCGACCAGCTCCGCTATAGGGATTGATGAATATGATAACTTTATCGGTCATATCAGATCTGCGACCTTTCAGGACGAACACGGATCGCAACAAAATAGCATGTCACGTAAAGAAGCATTGTGGGCAGCCATGTCTGCTGATTCGCAATGATGATCGCTAAGAGGGAGAAGACATAGCCGTGAAGAGCCGGCACAATAGCCCGATAAGCTTCATTATCCCTTTTCACCTGGTGCAGGCGAATCTGTCCAAGGAGAGTGAATGAAATACCAATCACAAGAATGAAAAGAGGAATTGCACTCATCCGGACCCCGTTCACAGCGAACCGCAGGGACAAGGAGAGGATTGCGCCGAGGAGCATCAGGAGCGCGAACAGATCGCTACAATATGCCGACAGCCCGTTGCCGAATCGAACCGGTAACGTGTCATATCCTGTCTGGCGATCAGCTTCCACGTCTTTGAAGTATCCTGAAAGAACAAAATTTGCATAGCCAAAGAAGACCGTGAAGCCTGGGCTCAATATGGCGAGACTCGTTCTAAGCCCATCGACCACGACGCAGTTAAGAGCTATAAAGTAAAGCGTCAACACAATCCAGGAATTATAAAATGGGCCTGCCCACCATCGTCGTTTGAAAAACGTGTAAGTCGATAAACCGATCGTTGCGGCGATGCAAAAGAAAATATTCGATGGTTTATAGTAAATGAAGATCGCAGAACAGCCCAATAGACCAACAAGGCTCGTCATTAGTACCGATCTCGTAGTGAGAAGACCACGGGTCAAAGGCCGGTAGGGTGATGAGATAGAATCCGTGTCAATTTGGCTGCAATCTGTCAGTGCCTGACCGAAACCATAAGAGAGGAACGAGGCTAAACCCACCAAGGCCAATTTCAAGAATGAAACGTAGTTTCCAAGAGACATGCCCGTGATACCGGTCATCCCGGAAATGAACATCAAATAAGGCCGCATTGTTGTGATGTATAGATTGACGAACCTGCCGATCCGGCCTGCCAGTCTGTACATCAATCCTTGAATCTCCTCCTGGTATCGCACAAGCGAATGTCCTTGCTGGTTCATTTCTGTTTTTCCCATTTTCTTTCTGGAATAATATACCATAACGCCGCTTGATGTGTGTCAAAAAACTGTCATTTTGCTGTAAGAAGAGGATCAGATGCCCTCCTGATCATGGTAGAAAATGGGTCAGCAACTCGGATAGTGTTGTCTGATTATGAAATGTGTTGACATTTTCACAAGTCTTTGTTAGCTTAATCAAGCAGCTTAGGGGGCGCTCGGGGAAGAAGAGGTTCTTTCTTACCTTCATTTTAATCCCGTACTGCTGAATCATTTCGCACGATCAGCTTCTTCGTTCATTTCCATCCTTGATAACGGGTCTGCTCATTTCTTTACCATCCTTTTACAGAATTTTGACAAGGAGTGAGCGGTTAATTCTCATATTAATCCCAATTCACGTTCGAATTGTTTTAACATCTTAAGGAGGGATTCGCATGAAAAACATGATCAAACGCTTGTGCATTCTGACCGTGGTTATCGGATTGCAGTGGACTGTTCTGTTTGCTCAGGGGGTTAAGATCACCCTGGTCCATCTGAATGACACACACAGTCATCTGGACGCATTTGGACCGAAAACGAGCTCACTCGAGGGGACAATTGGCGGAATTGCGAAAGCGGCCACGGTCATCGGCACCATTAAGTCTACGGACCCGAACGTTTTACTGCTGCATGGTGGAGACTTCTTCCAGGGCGACCCGATGTTTAATACATACTTCGGTGTACCCGAACTCGAGCTTCTGAAAAGCCTGGGCTTCGATGCGATGGTCGTTGGTAACCATGAATTTCACTTTGGGCCGGATGTATATGCCAACGTGGTTTCAACGGCGTTTGCCTCAGGATCATTTCCGATCCTGTCTGCAAATATTGATTTATCCGGTTACCCGCCATTACAACCCTGGATTCAACCATCCATTATGAAGACCTATGACGGCATAAAGGTAGGCATCTTTGGTCTCACAATTCCCGAGGATCCAGCATACATGCTGGGTCCGGTTGTCATCAATGAGGACTTCCCGACAATCGCGGGCCAGATGGTTGAGAATTTGAGGGGCAGTGGAGCCGATGTTGTGATTTGTCTGTCCCATATGGGGATATATCTGGACAAGATCCTTGCGGCGAACGTGCCGGGCATCGACTTTATCGTCGGTGCGCACGATCATTTTGTGTTTACGCAGCCAGTGCCAGTCGTCAATCCGGCTGGAAAAACTACTTACATCTTTCAAGCAGGTCAGTTCTACGAGGACATCGGTGAGCTGCATTTCACGGTTGATAATGGGGTGGTAACAATCAATGATTATACAATGATTCCGATTGATGCATCAGTTTCTCCAGAGCCAGGTGTAAAAGCGATCGTCGATGAACTTAAGCAGGGTGTGGTTGCGAAGTTCGGTGACATTTATAACACGGTCCTTTCAGTCGCTGCGAATGATTTAGTCAAGGTGTACGACACAAAAACGCCGCTCAGGGATACTCCGATGGGCAATCTCGTAACTGATGCATACCGGGCCGAAACCCATACCGACCTTGCAATTACTGCTAATGGTCTGATTTCCGAACAGCTTTACAAAGGCCCTATTGTCGGAGCGGACGTGTTTCGATCGTTGGGTGACGGTTATGACGAAGAAACAGGTTATGGATTTAGATTGGCAACTATGAAAATCCAGGGTTCTGAACTGATTAAGGGAATGGAAATCGGATTGTCTCAGCTGGGAATTGATGATGACATATTCCTGCAGTTCTCGGGGCTCCGTTTCAGCTATGACCCAACCCAACCGGTCGGCTCGCGTGTTATTCTGCAATCGATTGAGATAAACGGTGCTCCAATCGATCCGACGGCAAAATACTCCGTGACGGTCAATAGTGGTCTCGCGGCTTTGCTGGGGTCGATCGGAATTTCGGTTGAGGATCTGACGATGTTGTCGAAATTCGAGATCGATGTTGTGGATAGTTTCATATCGATGCACAAGACGCTGAGCTACCACGCACAGGGCAGAATTCTGGAACAGAACAGGAAGGCATTCTGGGGTCTTGGCAATGGTGTCAAAAACCATGAGCCGCTGATGTCGGAAATCCTGATGACCAATGCGCCAAACCCATTTAATCCGTCGACGACTATTAGGTATCAGATTCCCATCGACGGCTTCGTGCACATTTGGGTATATAACATGCTTGGACAGCAGGTTTCCACATTGATTGAGAGGCAGATGACAAAGGGGAGCTATGAGGTAGTGTGGAATGCCTCTGACAAACCAAGTGGCATGTATTTTTATCGTTTGGATGTTGCTCCGGCAAGAGCTACTGACAGACATCTGATGAGAATTGGCAAGATGATTCTTGCGAAATGAGCAACACATTTCTCACTTTTCAAACCCGGCTTTGGACGTCACCTTAGCCGGGTTTTTCTTTTCAGGTCGTCTGGATATTGGCGTAGCCTTTGGGACTTTCATCTCAGATAATTTATTCTTACGTTTGAGCTGAATTTCAACAAGACGACGCGTTCAGCATGACCTTCAGCAGAATTCCGCTCTTCCTCCTCGTATCTGTCCTTTTGGGTTCGATGGTCCAATCCAGACAACAACGCGACCTTGTCCGGTATGTCAACCCGTTTGTGGGGACGGATGCACACGGTCATACGTATCCGGGCGCGACCGTACCATTCGGGATGGTCCAGCTCAGTCCTGACACGAGAGTTTCGGGATGGGACGCCTGCGCTGGTTACCACTATACGGATTCCACCATTATGGGCTTTAGCTATACACATCTTAGTGGTACCGGCGTTGCGGATTATGGCGATATCCTGGTGACGCCTTCCACAGATACCGGGTTTCCTGCCAGCCATTTGTTCCGTCATGCGGATGAGAAAGCGGAACCGGGCTATTACAGAGTCACTTTTCCCCTCGAAAAGTTAGAGGTTGAGCTGACGGCAAGCAGCCGTGCCGGATTTACCAGGTATACGTTTTCGAACAGTGACAGCGCGACCATCGCCATCAACCTTTCACACGGTCTTGGACCGGACAACGTCATTTCATCTGCATTGGAAATCGTGAACGACCATGAAGTCAGGGGATATCGGGAATCCTCAGGATGGGCGAAAGATCAGATTGTTTACTTCGCAGCCGAATTTTCATCTCCTATCTGTTCATACGTAATGATAGTCAACGATACGGAGCTGCGACGTGACCGGACCGTTGCAGGTGCAAATCTCAAGACAATGCTTCGTTTTAATGTCCGTTCCCGGCCCCAGGTGATGGTCAAACTGGGTCTCTCGACTGTGAGTTCAGAAGCAGCCAGGGTGAACCTCACCAGGGAGATACCTGACTGGGGCTTCGAAAAAGTGAGAAGACACGCACATGACTCCTGGAATCATGAGCTTGGGAAGATACAAGTCATTTCTACGGACCCGGGTCGTCTTCAGACCTTTTATACTGCCTTGTATCACGTCATGCTCACCCCTAATCTCGAGAGCGATGTCGATGGGAGCTATCGGGGGATGGATGGGAAAATTCATCATGCGGATTTCGATATGTACACGGTGTTCTCACTGTGGGACACATTTCGTGCCGAGCATCCGCTCCTTACAATCATCGATCCTCAACGTACCCGGGATTTTGTAAAATCTCTTCTGGCAAAATATGATGAGTCGGGCGCATTGCCGGTGTGGGAGCTCGCCTCAAATGAGACATGGACAATGATCGGGTATCATGCAGTTCCTGTCATCGTAGACGCATTTCTTAAGGGTATCCGGGGCTTTGATCCGGATCATGCATACCAGGCAATGCAGAAAAGTGCGATGAGTAACGAACACGGGTTGGAAGCATACCGTCATTTTGGGTACGTTCCCGGTGACCTTGAGGGCGAATCAGTATCCAAAACCCTTGAATACTCCTACGACGATTGGTGTATCGCACAAATGGCAACGGCTCTTGGAAATGATCAAGACGCAGTTCTGTACAGTGCAAGGGCACAGAGCTACAGAAACATCTTCGATCGTTCCACTGGTTTTATGAGACCGAAGGAAGATGGATGCTGGGTGACACCATTTGACCCCACCGCGGTAACCGTTCACTTTACCGAGGCGAACGCATGGCAATACTCATTCTTCGCGCCGCAAGATGTCGCCGGATTGGTTGAAGAAATAGGAGGAAAGGAAAACCTCTCCCAGAAGCTGGATTCACTTTTTTATTCACCCTCCCGGCTGACTGGTCGGGAACAGTTGGACATTAGCGGGCTTGTCGGACAATATGCCCAGGGAAATGAACCAAGCCACCATGTCGCCTTTCTGTACAACTACCTCGGGAAGCCCTGGAAAACGAATGAAGTCGTCTTCAAGATTCTGGATTCGTTGTACAAACCAACACCTGATGGACTGTGCGGTAACGACGATTGCGGACAGATGTCTGCATGGTATGTTATGGCCGCACTCGGGATATATCAGGTCTGCCCTGGAAAACCTGAATACTGCATTACACGGCCGTTGTTTGACCGGGAGGTCATACAATGCGGTGGTGAAAGAACCTTCACCATCGAAACGAAGGACAATATCACTGCCAATCGCGTCATCGTTTCGGGATCATTAAATGGGGCTGTTTATAATAAATCCTTTCTCACGCACGCACAGCTTCTGAAAGGTGGAACGTTGGCTCTTACGCTCGGTCATTCCCCATCGGCATGGGGTACGAAGAGCGGTGATTGTCCCATGACATCGATCGCAGCTCCCATCATTCCGGTGCCGTTTTTCAGCGTAGGAAACAAGATATTCGCGGACTCGGCCCTGGTCACAATTACGGCGGCCGACACGAACACGAGAATATACTACACCGCAGATAGTACGGTCCCATCAGTCAAATCTAACGCGTATGTTTCCCCGATACCTATTCATAACACGACAACGCTCAAAGCGATTGCAGTCTCCGCCGATGGCCGATCGAGTCAGGTAGCCGTAGGCACATTTAGACAGCACAAATCAATTGGTACGCTGACTCTTCACACGAAGTATAGCGACCAGTACACTGGAGGGGGAGATAATGCTCTTATTGATGGGATCAGGGGTGGGACTAATTTTCGCCTTGGGGCATGGCAGGGGTATGAGGGTGAAGATCTCGATGTCATTTTGAGTCTCGAGAACGCGGATTCTATTACGGAGGTCTCGCTCGGCTGCCTTCAAGACATAAATTCCTGGATCTTCTTTCCTTCGTATGTTGAGTTTTCGTTTTCGACGGATGGGCATACATTCGGCGATTCCATTGTGCTGAATAATGATGTCTCATTACATTATGATTCAATTCGCGTGAAAATCTTCCAGCGTACCATTCCGGCAATATACACCCGATATATCAGAGTCATGGCAAAGAACATCGGGGTCTGTCCGGACTGGCACAGAGGGGCAGGTGCTAAGGCCTGGTTGTTCGTGGATGAACTCGAAGTGAAAACCAGAAAACGAGAATAGGGTAAAGGAGATGAGTTTCGATCGGCGTAAATTTCTTAAGTCGGCGGGAAGCCTGGCTGCATTGGGATTTCTCCCCGCGGAGAAATATTTTTCATCGGCAACCAGCCAAATTGCGGATGCCGATCATCGACCGAGAATTGCCATACTTTACGACGTCTCGTTTCCTTTGTCCGGTGAGATAACCGTATCCATCGATACCTTGAAACAGAATCTGAGCGAATTCGAACTGCGCTTTCTCACTGTTGCCGAGCTTGGGACGGAGTTGAGCACGCAAACATTCGACCTCTTTATCAATCCTTATGGTTCCTTGTTTCCTCAAGATCGCTTCGATATCATCCTCTCGTATCTGGGAGGCGGAGGGCATTGGCTCAATATCGGAGGAGTGCCGTTAAGCCGGCCTGTAGTACGGGAGGGTGATGCATGGAGGATAGAATCTCAACAAGTTGCTTACCACCAGAAGATCGGCATCACACAATCTTTCCCTGTCGGGGCGGACGCTGCGAGGAAATATGTCCTGGAGAAGGAGGATGGCGAGCCCGAAACAGAGATTCATGAGATCCGACCCAACGAAATCTATGAATTATACTGTCGGTTCTCGGAATCGAAGGATACACCGTCGGAAGATGGGAGCGCGGGACCTCGTGACGCAGTTCTCCGGTCCCTGGTCGTGGGTATAGACCGCGACGAAATGAAATTTGCTGCCCCGATAGTGGTCGTTGACAGAGTCATGGGAACATATTCAGGCGGCAGATGGGTCTTTGCTAATTTCAGTGGAACGATGGACCCATCAATGATCCGCTCCCTCGCAGAATACTCACTCCAGAGTGTGGTGCAGTTCACTGTTAAACCGGCATTTCCATCCTACAATGACAGTGAAACGCCGACCTATGTGCTAAGAGCGAAGATCCCGGATTCAGCTGCAGCCGAATGGAGAATAGTCGAGGCAACACTGCTGGTAGCGGATGAAGCCGGGAACACAATCTACCGCAAAGCCGTGGCGGCCAACCAATTTAGTACGAGCGGGGAAAGCTATATAAATCTTCCCGGGAAACCTGGGGGGCTGCGACCGGCTCTATACAGAATCAATGCCTCACTATCATATCAAAACAAGAACTCAAAGAAAATTTATAAGACCGTCCACAATAATGGCTTCTGGGTTTGGAATAAGGACTTGTTTCATACGAAAGATAGAATCGAGGCTGGTCGGGATTACTTTCTCCTCCGAGGAGAAAATTATCCGATTACAGGCACGACCTACATGGCCTCTGATGTCCATCGCAAATTCCTCCTCGAGCCCAATCCGTACATCTGGGATCATGATTTTGCCAAAATGAAGCAGGCGGGCATTAATATGGTGCGTACGGGGATCTGGACCGGTTGGAAGAACGTGATGCTGGATTCCGGTGCTCCCTCGGAAAGTGTTCTGAGGGCGATGGATGCTTTCGTTCTCACCGCTGTGAAATATCGCATACCTGTCATCATGACCCTGTTTGCCTTTCTCCCGGAAACATGGGGTGGTGAAAACGCGTATCTCGATCCCCGGTCACTCGATGCACAGAAAGAGTTTGTGTCAGCGATTGCACAGAGGTATCGGAATGTGAAATTGCTACTCTGGGATGTCATTAACGAACCGTCGTTTTGCAATCCTCAACGTCTCTGGGAGTGCAGGCCGAACTTCGACCGATTCGAGGTGAAGGCCTGGAAAGAATGGCTGGCCCAAAAATATCCGGTTAAGGGGTCACCTGAAGGCCAGCAGAAGATTGAAGAGATTTTTCGAACAACACCAGATGACGCCACGGCTCTTCCACAACTGACTGATTTTGATGATGTGAATGTTTTGGAAGAACGTCGCCCGATAAAAGCTTTCGAATATCATTTGTTTGCGCAAGCCAAGTTCGCGGAATGGGTCCGGATGATGAAGGATACCTTGCGAGCTAACGGAAGTCCGGAGCAGCTTATCACCATCGGGCAAGATGAGGGAGGTACGGGAGAGAGCCCCAATAATCATTTCTTTGCCGATCAGGTGGATTTCACATGCATCCACAACTGGTGGCTGAACGATGACCTCGTCTGGGACAATGTCCTCACAAAGACCGAAGGCAAGCCCAATCTTATCGAAGAGACGGGAATTATGTCTTACGAAAAGAGAGATGGTAGCCCTTGGCGCACAGAAGAAGATGCGAGGAACCTGCTGGAAAGAAAGCTGGCAATTTCGTGTGGTGTCGGCGGGGCGGGATTCATCGAATGGGTCTGGAACGCAAACCCCTACATGAAATCCGACAACGAAGCCGCGATAGGTCTGCATCGGATCGACGGAACCGTGAAACCTGAGTATGCTGCCGTGAAGAAATTTGCCCGCTTCTTCCACGAGAATGCTCAAAGAATGGTAGACCGCGTCGTGGAAGACGTTTGCATGGTTATCCCGCATTCACAATTCTTTTATCCTGGTACTCTGGCCGGCGAGTCAACTAAAAAATGTGTCAGAGCTATATGTTACTGCTGCAATATTCCTATCCGGTCAGTATCGGAATACCGGGTTGACAAACTCCACACCATCCCACGGCTGTTTTTTTACCCTTCCCCCCAGACGATCAACCGGGCGGGCTGGCTCACACTCCTGGAATATGTGCGCTCTGGGTCAATCCTGGTTGTGACAGGACCTTTGGATCTTGATGATCATTTTTCACATATCGACCGAACCACTATGTTGGGGTGGAAATCCGACCTCCTGCCGGTGGCTGAAGAAGAATATTTATCGTTCGGCGGAAACGAGATGAGGTTCTCTTTCCGGGGGGAGAAGATGCAACGCCTCCTGAAAGCTCGCCCGGTCGGGTCAACGTCGATCGAGCTCAAGATTATTCAACACGGAACCGGGAGAATACTATGGTCACCGATCCCTCTCGAAATGTCAGACTCCCGTGAACCTCTAGAGGAATTCTACAGATACGTATTTTCGGTGTTGGATATTCATCCGTCGGTTTCGGTCGTTAAGCCAAACCCTTCGATCCTGATGCTTGCGACAGACTACCGGGATTCTATCATGTGTACGTTTGTTTCAGAATCCGAGAAGGACAGTATCATCACTATTGAGCTCCGGGGCTCCCGAAAACATCTCGAAATCGCGGTTCCCGGTCAGCGATCGAATATCATTTTCATAAACCGTCGGACGGGCGACCTTCAGACGACCCTGGACTAAAAATCTATTCATAATAGAACGGTGCGAACTATGAAGCGAAAGGAGTTTTTGAAGTATCTGCCGGTGATTGGTGCAAGTGCAGCTATCTTCACCAGGCCAAGGACAGCGGCATTTGGATATGGCAGAAATAATCAAGCGGCGAAAATCAGTCTGCCAATTGTCCTCTCAACATGGGATTTCAAGCTGCCGGTGAACGAGACGGCCGTCGAAGCTCTCCGTAATGGGAGGAGCCTCGTCGAGGCAGTGGAAAAGAGCATTGGACTTGTTGAAGAAGATCCGAAAATTACCAGTGTCGGTCGCGGCGGATATCCCGATCGTGATGGTCATGTGTCTCTTGATGCATGTATCATGGATGAAAAGGGCGATGCCGGTTCAGTCATGTCTCTCGAGCATGTCGTGCATGCGATTTCCGTTGCACGCATGGTCATGGAGAAAACTCCTCACGTCGTTCTTGCAGGAGATGGAGCCTTACAGTTTGCTCTTGAGCAGGGTTTTACGAGGGAAAACCTCGAGACGGAGGAATCAATGAATGCCTATAAAGAATGGTTGAAGACGTCGGGATACAATCCTGTTCCGGACAACCATAACCATGACACGATCGGACTGATTCTCATGGGAGCGAACGGTGACATCGCGGGAGGCTGTTCCACTAGCGGCCTTGCATGGAAAATGCACGGTCGGGTTGGGGATTCGCCCATCATCGGCGCGGGCCTTTATGTTGATAATGAAATCGGAGCCGCCTCTTCGACCGGCCTCGGTGAGGCGGTGATTAAGGTCGCTGGAAGCTTTCTCGTGGTGGAAACAATGCGACATGGTGCATCTCCACAGGAGGCATGTGAAGTTGCTCTCAGGCGTATCATAAAAAAACAACCGCAGTATGCAGAAGTGAACAATTTCCTTGTTGGATTCATTGCACTCAATAAAAACGGAGAGATTGGCGCGTGTAGCTATAGAAAAGGACTCCAATACTCCTTGTGGAGGGACGGGAACAATTCGGTTGTTGATGCCCCCTATATTGCGGGATGAATCACTCGTGCGAACTGCCGCTTGAATGAAAATTCGTTTCAGATGTCATTCGCACCCCCTCATGGCATTCTACAGCGACACAGGTCTTCGTTGTTGAAACGGCCACTGGGATAAGCGAAAAGCTCTCGCCATATAAATGATTGTTCCGATAGCTATGATAATAAGTGCATACCGGATCTCGCCAAAAAAATTCTTCCGCATAAAGAGAATATAGACGAACCCCATCAAGGAAATGATTGCAGGTGCGGGGTAAAGCCACATGCGGAATGGGCGGCTTCTGTCGGGATGATGTGTCCGGAAAATGAGTAGACCGATGGTTTGGACAATGAACTGTATTATAATTCGAATGACCACAAGTGCGGCAATGATATCGGCAAGCTTCAGAGTACAACAGAGAATCGCTACAACGCAAAGAGACAGCAGCGAGACGTGAGGAATGCGGTAACGCGGGTGAAGCTTCGAGAATGCATGAAAATACTCCCCATTGACTGCGGCGGCATAGGGAACCCTGGAGTAACCCAGGAGGAGCGAGAAGACGGAGGCGAAGGCGGTCCAGATTATCAGAATCGTGGCAACGATCCCAGCTGCCGAACCGTACAGCCGTTCCATGAACAGGGAAATCAGGTACCGATGGGCTTCAACACTTGTCGCGCCGCTCATTTCCTGCCAGGGGATGACACCGAGAATACTGAGATTCATGGTGAGATACATGATGGCCACGAGCAGGATCGAAAGTAAGATAGCACGGGGAATCGTCCGTGCCGGATCTTTTACCTCATCTCCAATAAAACATATGTTATAGTACCCCCAGTAATCGTACACCGCAACCAGCATCCCGGCCCCTAATCCCTGGAAAAAACCGGTCGAAAGTGCAAATCCATTTTCAGGGAAAGAAAAAGCTCTGTGAACATCAAAATGCGTAATGCCGGCGAAGATGACCCAGCCTATCGTGAGTAGAACACCTACCCAAAGAAACCTCGTGAGTTTTCCTATCACACCGATCCGGCGGTAAAGAAGAATACCAGCAAGAACACACGCCGCCATTGCGATGAGTGTCGCATAGGATATACCAATTTCGATAGGGAGGAGCCCTGCGGAGGAAGATGTGGTTCCTGATTTAATGGAGAGCAGGGGCCTAACAAGGGAAGGCGACAGATAGGTAACATATTGGGCCAGCCCGACACAACCTGAAGCAATGGAAAGTGGCGCGCTGAAGCTCAACTGCCAGATGAAGAGAAAGGCGATGAATTTTCCGCTGCGCTCTGGATTATAGATCTCCTTTAAATATCGGTAAGAACCGCCCGAGCCCGGCATCGCTGCGCCGAGTTCGGCCCAAACCAATCCGTCGCAGAGGACGAGGCATGCCCCTGCTATCCAACCGAGCATGGCTTGCGGTCCACCCATTGCGGTGACAATCAACGGGATTGTAATGAAGGGGCCAACCCCGATCATGTCAATCATATTCAGGGCTGTGGCAGTTCCTAAACCGATCCCCCGGACCAGCGTTTGCTGCCCGGTCGAGGCGTCAGCGGCCATCAGGGCTCCACTGGGCTTGGCGCGGTTGAGAAATCAGATTGATGAACAACTTCACGGCTCCCTGGTGCATAATTCTCACCTGCCTGTAAAGGGCAAGGGCTACATAGGTATAAGTTCCTTTTCCATATCTGGCCCAAAGGAGGGATGTTGGAGGCTCATGTTCATTCTCGTCACTCATTCCCAACAAACGGAGATACGCGCTTGATGTTTCTGCGGTATCGTCGGACGGCAGATAAATGTTGCGTTCCTGAACCCACCCTGTCCAATCAGTTTGCGAAATGGTATTGGGAGTCTGAAAAAATGGATGGCGGGGAATAAGAACCTCAACGGGCGCGTCTTCTTCGGTGACCCGGTCGCTCGTCAGGTGGAGGGGGTATGGCGCATAGTTCCCTTGATTCCAGTCTGCGGGTTTGTGGTAGAGACAAACAATATTTCCTCCGCGACGAACGTATTCCATCAACCGGCTATTGTACTTCAGAGCATCGGATCTGTAAAAATATGTCCGCAAGTCGAGAATGATTGTAGTGTATGCATCCAGTTTTCCCTTGGCTAGTTTCGCGGAATCGAGCAGAGTGAAAGGGATATTAAAGCTGTTCAGGAAATCCTCTGTATATTTGTCATAGGTCTCAACCAATCCAATGGAAAGAGTTTTTGGAAAATCAGCTCTTACCGGAACGAGAGTGAATGCCGCGCCCGGGATAGGCGAAGAAACGCCCTGATCGGCGGGGATTGCTTCGAGGCGTATAACCTCCTTTGTTGACCTGCTTGGTTTTTGAAAAGATAATCGTAACTTATCTGTGGAAGGTCCGGGTCTCAGATGATACGTCTTGTAAAAGAGTTTCTGATGTCCGAGGGAAACCGACAAGTCAACGGGGAAATCAGAGGAATCGTTGTTCTTGAAACTGACGGTGATAATTCTTTTGATAGTCGTCCTCTTTGACTCATCCGGACGTTCGAGAACAGAATATTGCGGGTCGATGGAGAAACTCACAGGGAGTGTCGTATCACTTGTTGTGGAGGGCAAAAGTGCAATCGGACGTGCCTCAGGTTGAATCCCTGAAAAGAAGTTGAGGGAATCAAACGGATAAGTCCGGTCAGACTCCATCAGACGATACCAATGTTGCAACCAACGATGGGGAATTCCGTGTGCTACGACTTTATCCATGCCCTGCGACCGATGCCTGGCAAGAGCGGCTAATGCGTACGACTCCATCGATTTGCCAGCTGCATCGGTATCTGAAGGATCAATGTGGACAAGTGGAGTCAATGTGTCGCGACCGCTTGATCTCATATAAAGCTTCTTGACTTGCCATGGCTGAATATTGGGATCGCGGAATTGTTCAGGATGGTATGTCGAATCTACTGCCTTTTTAAACGCTTCGAAGGCAGTCAGACCGACGACCTGATGGTTACCATGCTGCCGATAGGGAAGTGTGGTGACGGTATCATGATTTGTGATAATGACATCCGGTTTTAAAGCCCGTATGACGTAGACAAGGCGCGCGAGGACGCTGTCCCTGCCTCCCCATCGGGCAAATGTTTCCTTTGCTGTCTTCGAGAATCCGAAGTCCGTAAAACCAAGAAAATGAATTTCAGAGCCCAGGATACGTGATGCTTCGAGTGTTTCCTTGGTCCGGAGTCTCCCAAGGTCAGCATCGAGTTCTGAGCCAATTTCGTTCTGGCCCCCTTCACCACGTGTGAAAAGAATGCTATACGTTTTTACGTGCCGTAGCCGGTTATAATAGACTAATGCAAGGCCGTCTTCATCGTCGGGATGAGCGGAGAGACACATGAGAACTAACTGATGAGAACCGGCCGGGGATGGTGCCTGAGGACCCGTTGCGGCACCGATAAGCTGGGAAAGAAGAAGAACGATTGGATAAAATCTTCGAACAATGCCGGTTTTCATATCCAATAAAGTTTTGTGATTGCATAATGTACTGAAAATGGGCCTAATTACAAATGTCAGAATACCCGGCAGACCAGGGCGATATGCAAGGCAACTGTCTGTGTCTCATGTTTTGAAGGCGTGTGACGGGTAGTTCAAGATAGTCGTGTTCGAAAAAGATACAGCCAACGACTAGTTCCTATGTCATCCGGCAAAAGGGAAATTAACCATGAAAGAATCCAGAAGCCGCTCTGCGGTACCTGATGAATTCAAATGGAAGCCTGAACATATCTTTGCGGGCGTTCAGGATTGGGAACAAAATATCCAGCGCGTCAGGGATATTGCGCAAGCTCTGAAGGGGCATGAGGGAACGCTCACGGAGATCGAGACCATTAAGAAATGTTTTGTGTTACTCGACGAACTCAATCTCCTGGCCGATCGGCTGCAAGCGTATGCATATTTCTGTCATCACCAGGAAAAGACAGAGCCCCAGGCGAACGAGTTAGTCACTCGTATTGATCGGGTGCTGGTTGAGTTGAGAGAAGACACTTCATTTATCGAACCGGAAATACTTGGGTTGCCATCTGATGCTTTCGATCGGTTCCTGTCTGCAGAAGAGTTGTCGTTTTATGGTTTCACGCTGAAGAAGATGGATCGCAGGAAAGCGCACGTGTTGCCAAAGGAACAAGAGGCAATTGTCGCTCGAGCCGGCATTCTTTCCCAGCTTCCTCAAACTGCCTATGACTTGTTAAATGATGCGGATATGAAGTTTCCGACGATGCGGGATGACGACGACAATGAGGTGGAGCTAACACATGCGCGTTATGGTAAATTCCTTGAGTCAAAGAACAGACGGGTACGTCGGGATGCATTTCAGGGCATGTTTTCGTCGTACCGGAAACAACAACATACCATAACGGGACTCTTTAATGGAAATGTCCAAAAGGATATATTTTACGCCAAAACACTCCGCTATCCATCCACCCGCTCGATGGCGCTATTCGAGGATAATATTCCTCTTGAAGTGTACGACAATGTGATCACAACGGTCCACCGGCATCTGCCTCTTTTTCACCGATATTTGCGATTGAAGAAAGAAGCCCTTCACCTCGATGAATTACACGTCTACGACCTTACGGTGCCAATCGTCGATCAGCCAGAATGGAAGTTCGAATACGGACAAGCGCGTGTGATCGTACAGAAAGCCCTCGAGCCACTGGGAGAGGAGTATGGCAGGATCGTCCAGAGAGCCTTCACCGAAGGGTGGATCGATGTTTACGAGAATCAGGCAAAACACAGCGGCGCGTACAGTTGGGGAGTCTATGGCATCCATCCTTACCTGTTAATGAATTTTGAAGGGACGCTCAATGATGTGTTCACATTGGCGCACGAAATGGGGCACGCCGCGCATTCCTTTCTTTCAAATACCCATCAGAAATATCATTATGCACCATACTCTATTTTTATTGCTGAAATTGCCTCGACCCTCAATGAAGCCTTGCTTTTCAAGTATCTCATCAACTACTCACAGGATGATGCCCAACGGAATTACCTTCTTGCCGATTTCCTCGATGGCTTCAGGGCGACGGTCATTGTCCAGACGCTGTTTGCGGAATTTGAAAAAATCGTTCATGAGCTTGCTGAAGCAGGAGTTCCACTTACGCTCGAGAAGCTCAACAAAGTTTATTACCAGCTACACCGGGAATATTATGGAGAGGAGGTAGTCCTTGACAAAGAAATCGAGATCGGTTGGATGCGGATACCTCATTTCTATTCGAGTTTTTACGTTTATAAATACGCGACCGGATTCTCTGCTGCGCAGTCGTTTTCCAATCGTTTGCTCAACGGAAATAAAAAGGAGGTCGGAAAATATCTCGGCTTACTGAAGAGTGGTGGGACAGACTTCCCCCTGAATCTCCTCATGAAGGCAGGTTTGGATATGTCACAATCCAAGCCAATCATCGAAGCATTCGGGAATTTCGGACAAGCACTGCAGCAGTTGGAGAAACACCTGCGTTCGGTTGGCAGACATCAATAATAGAAGAATCTTTTGACATACGTGATGTCGAATTGACCGCCGCTGAGATGGATTGTATCCAAGGGGTTATCGGAACTAACTAGGGTAGCGGAGAAGGATCCGCTGATTGTTCGCGCGCACGTATCAAGCGAAGCCACTGTAAGCTTGCCGGCGACACCGGTATAGGCCGAGAAGAAATGTGAAGAATCGCTCAGGAGGAATTGCAGGGTCGCGCAGGGCGGAGCTGCGTGGATACCGCTCAGCGTCAGGATGAATTGCCCGGTGTCCAGCCCTCTCGCAGAATCAATGAGATCGACGATAAAGACCTTTTCGAACAGAGTATTGCTGACGATGCTATGATTATATGCGAGGAGCCGTCCACGGAGAAATTCTCCCCTGTACAATGTGTCGATACAAAACCCTCCCGCACCTTCACTGGAACTCGTATCACTTCCAAAGCTTGAGCTGGGTTTGTACTTCCCCACAACACGAAAGATTCCACCCGCTTCCGGAAGCTCACATGAAAACGTCCCTTTGCCATACAGGTTTGTGGGATCGGGTGTACAGCGCGCCGGCTGTGTAATGTCAGAGTTTTGATGGTTACAGGATTGTGCAATGACCACAAGCAGTGCGATGACCGCCCAGCGCGTTATCCGGGAGTTTGTCGTGATACAAGGCGGATCTGGGGGAACCAGAGCGCGCATCGGATCACTAGATATCGACGTTATTTGTTGAATAAAGAATCGGTCGCAGCTATTTGACGTATACCATCTTTTTACACTCCGAGAATCTAACGGTCTTCTCGCCAACTCCCTGGGCTGTCAGACGATAGAGGTAAATGCCCGATGAAACTGTGGGACGCCATTGCACGGAATGCACTCCCGCTTCCAATACTCCCTCCGTGAGAGTGGTGATTCTTCTCCCCAGAAGATCGAAGATTTCAAGAAGGGTCTGGCTCTTCACTGGTAATTCGAACGTGATTTGGGTTGAAGGGTTGAAGGGATTGGGCGTGTTCTGTTGCAAGGCAAAATGTGTAGGCATTGAATTGCCCGAACCCGAGGGCTCTCTCAGAAGGACAAATGTTCCCGCCCCCTTTGAATTAACCGTCAGAGTACCTTGTGAAGAGTTGAAATGAGCAATGACGTCGCCGGTTATAGGATCAGCTAAGAGATATCTGTCCGCCGAATGGAGATCGACATTCCAACGGACGTTCAGCTTTTTGGAGACAGTGGTAAAGTCGATGAACGCAGAATCACCATTTTGTTGTCCGAAGCTGTATGCTTCAGTTCCAGTCTGAAAACGTGCGTCGAACGACCCTTCGGGAGGTTTCGGTGGTAAAGCTGATCGTCTAATGTCTGCTTCTCTCAAGGAGCTGCCAAAAAATAAAGTCTTTCGTCCCCCTTCATCCGTGGAGAGGGTAATGGAATTTGTAGAATAGGGCACATTGGCAGACAAAGCAATCTTGGTGCTTCCTGGAGTTGTAGTGAGAATCATGATGCCTGGCGCCGACACCTTTATCCAGTATCCCTTTCCTGGAAGTAAAGTCGCGACGGATGTGTAACCGTTGTAGTAGCCAAAAATGTTCGAGCTTATGATCCCTGGCGGAATAGTAATGATTGTTGAAGCAGCTAACGAATCGCTGAGATTTCCGATCATATTCCACCCCGGAAAAAGCGGAATCGAATCCGCGGGAATTTTAGAACCATACAGCCAGACGTATTGCTGTCGCGAAAATTTGATCCAGTATCCTATGCCCGGTTCGAGAGTATCAGCAACCGAATAACCGGCAGTGTCATTGAAGGAAAAGGCGTTACTGATAGCTGTAGGGTAGATGGCACTCCGGAGATAATTGGAGACGATGAGCGGTTCGGACAGAATATTCCATCCTGCATCAACAGCATACGCAAAAATATTGCCACCGGGAGGCTGGAGAGTATTTGCGATTATACTTCCATAATCTCCTGCCGTGACTACTAAGCCGTTCATATTTGAGGCAACCCCAAAAAGGCTGTTCAACGTTCTGCTGTATTGGGGAATCCATGTGCTTCCTCCGTCCATTGTCACCAGAACAGTTCCCGAATCGCCAACCGCTGCTGCTTCAAGCGGCGAAAGAATCACCATCGAGAAAAGAGGTACTGTCACACCTCCGGTTTGTCCTTGCCAGGATGCTCCGCCATCGTACGTCCGCAGAATTGTACCTGAGTCACCGACAACCCATCCGTTGAGCGAATCAAACATGGAAACCCAGAAAAGATCGTGGGCTGTTCCGCTTGCTTGCGGGGTCCACGCTGATCCGCCATTGCCTGAATGAGTGATATACCCTTGGGCACCGACACTCCAAACACTGGACGGCGTGGGGGAAGCCACACCATAGAGGATGGACGGTATCGTTCCGCCCCGAGAGACCCACGAGTTTCCTTTGTCAGTTGACGAGAGTATAATTCCGGTGTTGCCGCTGAATTCACCTCCTACAATCCAGCCATTTGAACTATCCGAGAAGGTGATGCCAAAGAGAGTATGTGTCACATTAGATGCTTGTGTCGTCCACGTTGTGCCGTCTGTCGTCCGGAGGATGAGTCCGTTATCTCCGACTGCCCAGCCGTGATTTGCATCGGTGAATTTATCGCCATAGCATGAGAGGGATGGACTGGGCGATGTCTGCTCCGCCCAGGTAATCCCCGCGTTCGTTGTTCGAAGGATCAGGCCTGTTTGTCCGACAGCAACCCCTATGTCAGGAGTGGGGAAATCGATCCAATTCGCGCTCAGCCGTGAACCGGAGTCAAGAAAAGACCATGTCGTTCCGCTCGTCAGGCTCAGTTGGATTCTTCCCAGTTCCCCGACGATCCACATTTTTCCGTCGAGGCGGGCAATGCCATTGATATTGCTCCCATCCCCCACAACCGAGGAGGACCATGAGGAGCCTCCATTAATTGTCCGGTAAACCTTTCCTACGTCGCCGACAATCCATCCAACCAGTGAACTCTGCATGAGAATATTATTGAGGTTCGTTGTATCGCCGGTTGTTGAACTTGTCCAGTTTATCCCGCCGTCGGTCGTCTGCAAAATCGTCCCCTTGTCTCCCACGACAACGCCTGTTAAAGGATCAGTGAATGTGATTGCAGAGAGGATCGCGAATCCCACGGAGCGTCCACTCCAGGTTAATCCTCCGTCGGTCGTATGGAGAATTCTGCCGGCGCTTCCGACAGCCCATCCCTCACTGGCCGACAAAAGCCAGATTCCGATCAGGCTGCCCGACGCGGGAAGCTGATGTTGCTGTGTCCAGTGATTCCCGCCATCCGACGTGTGGAGAATGATCTCGTTATCTCCTATTGCCCACCCATTGAGCGTGTCAAGAAACGCGACATTGTTTAGCCCGGTGGTGATCCCGCTGGATTGTTCCAGCCAGTCATCGCCGCTATCTGTCGTATGAAGTATCGTCCCGTTATCGCCGACCGCCCATCCTTCAAGGAGAGTGACCATCGAGAGTGCGAGAATATTATCAGTGCGACCGTATTCCTGTTCATACCAGGTTATTCCGCCAGTCGTTGTGTGAAGCATTGTTCCATACTCACCGACTGCCCAACCGTGCAACGAATCGAGAAACTGCACAGCAAGCAGATTGTTGCCTTGAGGAACTGGTGACTGCCAATTCCATTGTGAGTGGGCCTGTTCGATACTCGTGCCGACCAACACGGCAATAAACAGCCCCACGATGGCAAAACGCATCTTTAAGTTTTTCATGTTGTTAGGGGGGATAGAATACTGGTACGTTCTTTGAAATATAAGTGATTTGGTGAATCCTATCAAG
>JAWOMQ010000156.1:0-9964 GCA_033852415.1 Bacteroidota bacterium | reverse complement strand
GCTTTCTGGATCCGCGAACTCCCGGGATCAGGTTTGCTCCGGCGGATACCGTACGCTCGGTCCGTCTGACATGGGTGGGGAACGACGATCTATTGAAAGGAAATTATGCCGGCGCCGAATCGTCTTTCACTCAGGTTTATAGCCTGGTTCCGCAACAACCTCAGGTTGTTTACAATCTTATGACCGCAGCACTTATGAGAGGGGATACCCTTTTAGGGAATAAGCTCTATCGGGAATTGTTATCTTTGCCCCAGACATTGTCTTACACGAGGCTCGCCAAAGTGCAGCTCAACGCGATCGCTCTGCTCTTGAGAGCCTCAACTTCCACGATTATGGAAGAACGTGCCGTCTCGCGATATAAGGCTGCCTCAGTGTACTGGAATCTGGGCTACGCCCGCCGCGCGGGTGAAGTTCTTGACACTCTCCTAACCTCAGGTTCAGATTATTTTTTCGGGCTGCTTTGGGGTCTGCACATTAATCTTCAAAATGGTGATACCGCGAAAGCCCGAGCGTTCCTTGCACGGGTCAATGAGGTTGATTCCACCAACGCCGTCGGCAAAGTATTCGTGCGCATTATGAGACTGGGAGATTCTCTGAAGGCGGCTACCCCGGACTCGGATCGAAGCCGGATCCATCTCACTATTGCACAGATGTATTTTCAGGTTGATTTGGCGGGTGAGGCAATTGATGAGGCCGAGATGGCCCTTCATGACAACCCGGGCAACCTGCACGCTGCGCTGTTCATCGGTCGAGTCTATGAAAAACTCGGAGCAATTCGGACTGCAGAGCATATCTTCCGGAAAATTCTCTTCCAGCAGCCGAACGATTCCACTCTCCTCGCACACACGGATTCTCTCCGGATAAAGCTGGGTAATTAAATGTCATACGTCGGAAGCAGGTTTGTCCCCGCTGTTCCTGAGTGGCGAATATGACCCGGACAAACCTGCCATCATACGATCCCGCGAGAGTGTCTATGCGGTCTGATATTTCCTCCGTGAGTGCTCTCCTGCCGAAGGACGAGGTAATCCCATGATGCCCAAATCGTTCCTCAAGTTTCACATGGGAATTGTCTGGGTTCTGCTTCTTTTTCTTGCTGTCGGTCTCTTGCGCATCAATGATCTTTCATTTTACACCCCGGATAGTTGCCGGTACCTGATCTGGGGCAACGCGCTTGCACATGGTAAAGGATTCACTGACGACACTCAACCTGTTCCGGAACACTTTGTCATCAACGCTCCCCTCTACGCGGTTTTCCTTACCCTTGCAGAACTCTTGTTCCCGCTTTCGGTGGTCGCCGCCAAGGTGTGGACGCTGTTCTTCGGGGCTGGGGCTATTCTCCTGCTTTATATTTGGATGACTCGGATGTTCGGCAAGCGAACAGCACTCTCCGGGTGCATCCTCCTTGCATCAAATCCCGCGTTCTTATTTTTGAGCACCGAAGTTCTGTCTGAAGCCCCCTTCATCGCAGCAATGATTCTTGCAGGATTGCTAATCGAGAAGTGGTCTGAAGGTTCATCCGGCCGAGGCCTCTTCCTCTTTTTGCTTATGATCGCATCGTTCATAGGATTGTTGCGGGAAGCTGGCCTCGCGTTGGTCGTTGTTCTAGTCTTCTATTTTCTCGTGCGGAAGAACGCTCGAGAAGCCGCCGCCATTGGGGGGTTTGCGATGCTGGCGGAAGCTGTCTGGTATCTCAGGAATTCCTATTGGATGCATGTCGAGGGAAACACTCAGATGACTAATCTCGCGCTAGCGACTAAACACTTTGTGACCCCTGAGGAATCAGACTTTTTTCACGAATTGGTGACACGAATATGGCTCTCCGTGCAATCATATGTTGTTGACCTGGGAGGACGCTTGTTTTATCCGCTTGCGTCGCCGCAACTGACCGGCATGTTTCGCCCGAACGCAGGCGGAGTTTATGCTGTGACATACGATAGTATTCACATCATTATGCCCTTGATTGTCACCCTGGGCTCACTGATTATTATTGTTGGAATTATTGACGATATCCGGTGGAATGGAATCGGCTACCGCTTTCCATTGATGATTGTCTATCTCATCATCATCTGTGCTTACCCCGTCCACGACATCCGCTTCCTTCTCCCGCTCCTTCCATTGCTTATAGTGTTTGCAAGCAGAGGGATAAAAGCAATCGAAGGTTTCAACCGCCTTTCCTTCATGAAGGGCACAGCCTTTCAGTTTGTCATGCTCGCGGTTATCGTATTCCCGAATCTTGTTGGTCTCTGGCATGTGACTGCCTTCAATCTCAGGTATGTTGCCTCTCCGGATGCGATCGCCAATTCATCAGGGGTTCCGGTGATGTATCGTTACCAATGGCAGAAGCTCGGCGGGTGGATCAGGGCCAATGTCCCTGAATCGTGTATCATTGCAAGCCCTGTAAAAGACATCGTGCTTGTCAGCGGCAACAGGAAAGTTCTTGAGATAGATCCGGGCGTCACGCTTCCCACCTTCGAATCGCTTCTTCGCCGTTACCAGGTCGATTACCTTCTTGCGGCTTCGCGTTGGAGTGACCTGAGGGACTATGAATTCCTCATGCGCGAATCGCGGAGGTTTTGGTTCGAACCGGTTCCCAGTGTGCAGAATATCATGCGTGTTCATTCAAAGTTTTTGGAGCCGAATGTTTCCGTTACCCCGCATAGCAATTTTGACACTACGCGAACAAGTGAGCTACTTCGGCTTGGACGCGCAGAACTCATGGAGGGAAAGTACAAAACAGCCCAGGATGTGTTGACGAGGGCGCTCGATCGCGCTCCGACGCAAGTAGCCGTTCTCTATCAACGCCTCCTCGCCGCGATGCTGGCGGAGGATACTATCGCTGTCCCTTCGTTATATCAGAAATTGCTTGCAATGCCGCAGTCGTTGTCGTATGCCGAAATCGCGCGGGCGCAGTTGAACGCTTATACGATAGTCCACCAGGCACATTCTTCAAATGTCGGGGTCCAGCGTGAATTCTTGTTGAAACAGGCGGCAGAAACATACTGGCAACTCGGTTTCTATGATAGGGCTGCGGATATCCTCGACCTTGGATTGGCGGAGAAGAGCCGCGACGAGGAAGCATTGACGAAGGGGATCTATTACAATCTTCAGAACGGAGATACATCTGCTGCTGAACGATTTTTTGGCGCGCTTAAATTGTGTGATTCTGCCGGAGAAAGTGCTGGAATCTATCGGAACTTCTTTCTGCTTATGGATTCTCTCCGTTCAGCGGGCTCTCCGGCTGAACGTTCCGACTTCCATTTCAAGCTCTCCTCGGGGTACGCCATGCTCGGTTTCGCGGAAGAAGCGGTCGACGAAGTGGAGCAATCTCTCTATCAGGATCCGCGGAATCTGCGGGCACTCGGCTTTCTGGCCGAAGTGCGCTACGCAGGTGGGTACCCTCGGAGCGCGCTCAGGGTCCTTGACAGAATACTCTACCTCGATCCTGAAAATCGCCGGGCGCGTGCGATGAAAGACTCGCTCACAACGGTGCGATGAGCGTTTGGTCACATCCGGTTGATTTTCAGTCGTGAATTCACTATGCTTTGATGAAAATGTGGAGGATGTAGGTTCGTAGAATGGTTGCTTAAGGGACAATGGACTATCTGCAGATTATTGATGATCTCGAAGATGCCGGTCGAAAGGTCGGCCTCGATTTGCGTTATGAAAAAGGTGATTTTGAGGGTGGATACTGCGTGTTGAAGAATCAGAAGGTGGTTGTGGTGAACAAGCGGCTGTCGGATGCCCGGCGCGCTTCCTCTCTGGCTCAGGCCCTTGCAGAATTCGGCATCGATACAGTTTTTCTTAAACCCAATGTCCGGGAGTATATTGAAGATGAAGTCGCCAAGGCGAGAAGGACGAAGTAAGCGCTCGTGATCAAGGCCGTCATTTTCGATCTTGACAACACTCTCGTCGATTTCATGGCCATGAAACGCCAGGCGGTCCTCGCAGCAATTCATGCGATGGTGGATGCGGGGTTGATGTTAAGCGTGGATGACGCAGCCGCACGGATCGATGTGATCTATAAGGAACGCGGAATCGAATTTCAGAGCGTATTTGATGAACTTTTGTACAATGTATTCAAGAAGGTTGATTACAAGATTCTCTCCGCCGGCGTGATTGCATACCGTCGCGCCAGGGAGGCCGCGCTGGTGCCATATCCCCACGTCTACATGACATTGATGGAACTCCTCAAGCGGGGAATCCGGCTCGCAGTTGTTTCAGACGCACCCGCGCGGGAAGCGTGGCTGCGGCTCAGCTATCTGAATTTTCACCACATCTTCGATGTTGTTGTTACCTTCGAAGATACGGGCGAGCGGAAGCCGGCTCCGGGCCCGTTCAGGAAGGCCCTCTCACTTTTAAAAGTGAGTGCACAGGACGCGATGATGGTGGGCGATTGGGCCGAAAGGGATATGGTTGGAGCGTCAAATCTCGGTATGAAAACTGTATTCGCACGATATGGGGATACATTCGGGACCGTCGAGACGCACGCGGATTACGAGATCAGTGACATCAGGGATCTCCTCCGGATTTTGGATGAAGAAAATCGCAAAGGATGTTAGCGTATGGTGGAGGGAATAGGAATCGATGTTGTCGAAATTGACCGGATGGAGGATACGATCGATCGATGGGGGGATGTCTTTTTACGAAAGATTTTTACGGACTGCGAGTTGACCTATGCATCCTCGAAGCGATCTCCGGTACCTCACATCGCAGGGAGGTTTGCTGTAAAGGAAGCTGTGGCGAAAGCGGTTGCGACCGGTTGGAGGGGCGGGTTCCGTTGGAAAGATGTCGAGGTGGAGAATAACCCAAGCGGAAAGCCATCGGTTATCCTTCATGGGCGCCTGCGGGAGATGTTGAAGGAGAACGAGATCCTGGTTTCGATTTCCCATTCAGACAAAATTGTGGTCGCAATTGTGTTAATTCAGAAAAGGGATTCCGCTCTTGTATTTCGGAAGGAAATTCAGTAAATTTCACGCAAATAGATAACCTCTCATCCGTCAGGACGCACCATGAAACAACAGGGGATTAAGAAACTTTACTACTCGATCAGTGAGGTGAGTAAGATTACGGATCTCGAACAGTATGTTTTGAGATACTGGGAATCAGAATTTGAGGTGCTCAAGCCGGCAAAGAATCGTGCGGGCAACCGGATCTACACGAACAAGGAAATCAAACTCATCCTCTACATCAAGAAACTTTTGCGGGATGAACGTTATACGATTGAAGGGGCCAAGCAGGTTCTGCAGGGCTATATGCCTGATGCGGAGGGGGGCGAGCAATTGGAGCTTATCTCTGATGCCACCGCTGTAGCCCCCGTCCCTCAGATTCCTGTGCAGCGTGCAAGCGAGAATCGTCTCCGTAATGACATGGTGGAGATCAAAAAATTTCTGGAAGAGATGTTGGTGCGGCTGACCTGATTCAGAGATCTCGATGGTGAATACCCGGAACGTGGCGCAGCCCGGCTAGCGCACTTGCTTGGGGTGCAAGGGGTCGCGGGTTCAAATCCCGCCGTTCCGACACAATCGCCTCCCGGACACGGAGGCGTTGCTGTTTAAGAATCTCGGCTGCCCTTCTCAGATTGATGCATCAAGATATTCATTGGTTGTTGCAAAGCCCCTTCGTGCGGCTTCGTGGTCTCTTCGAGACCCTTCGTGGAACAAATCGCGTGCTTGACCCTCTCAGAGGAGGCTGTGAACACGTGCAAACTTTGACATTCTTTGCGTGCATTGTTTGTATCAATTCATTATATTGTCGGGTCACACGGTACCCATTCTTCCACCAGAAAGGAATCTCACAATGCTCAGCAAGTCGATCCTTAACGCATTAAACGATCAAATCAATAAGGAAATGTATTCCGCCTACCTCTACCTTGCAATGTCGACCGGCTGTGCCGAACGCAATCTGCCGGGTTTTGCGAACTGGCTCCGGGTCCAAAGCAAAGAAGAGAATGCTCATGCCATGAAAATGTATGGGTATGTCCATGATCATGGAAATCATGTGGAGTTACAGGCGATTGAAAAGCCCCCCACGAAATTTAAGTCACCGCGCGAAATTTTTGAGCATGTCCTCGAGCACGAGCAGAAGGTCACGGGGATGATCAGAAAAATCTACGAACTCGCGTTCAAAGAAAATGATTATGCGACGCAGATCTTCATGCAGTGGTTTGTCACTGAACAGGTGGAAGAAGAGAAAAATGCCGCATACATCCTTGACCGATTGAAGCTCATCGGAGATCATGTGCCCGCTCTGATCATGTTCGACAAAGAAGTCGGGGCCCGGGCAGCAGATTGATTCTTTAGGACTTGTCCGGGCGAAGTCGGAGGCGAATCATAGCCAGTGCTCACGCCTGGAAATTGTACCAGCGCTTGTCCACACTGTCTACGACATCCATTATGAATTTGGCCAGAAAAACTCGAAGCGCTTTTAGGGTGTTGGTCTCTATATGATTCTGATCAAAGCTGATATTTTCCTCCGAGATGCGGTTTGCAAGGGCGTTAATCTTGTAAGCTGTGTATTATCAAGCGTTTACATCTCTCTTTCTCTGATAAAATTTTTTGCGAAATCGTGTTTGCTTTCATGTGCGGATTGAGCAGGTTTTCGAAAAAAAAAATATTAAAATGAGTGACATTTTAGATATTTTTTGTTACATTCTCTTGTCCTTGAGTTTCGTTGTCTCTCGTTGCAATAACAATAATCCACAAGCTCCTCATTGGAAAGAAGCAGATCGCGATGACGAAGAACGGTTCTGCGACAATCACCGGCGGCGATGTAAAGCTGGTTCTCAATGGTTCGAAGAACAACGGGTTGTTGTCGATGGGATATGCGTTGCAGCAGAACTATCCGAATCCATTTACCCAGACGATTTCGATTGATAATCAATTTCCTGGCGACGGCCGCGTGATCGCGAAGATCTATGACGTCATCGGTAACGAAGCGCGTGTGCTGGTTGATGACAATGAGGCAGCTGGATTCAAGTCGGCGGAATAGAATTCGACCAATGGTGCGGGGAAAGTTGCCGCACCGGGCGTCTGCTTCTACCGTGTTACCGCAACAAACATCTCTGGCCCGGATAAGACGTTTGTTCAGACAAAGAAAAAGATGCTATTGAAGTAAACTTAAAACTCCGTACTTCTCCCGCTGCAATGCAGGCGGAGCGCGGAATAAACTCCCGAACTAAAAAACTCAATTCTCAAATCAATCCATCATCCACAAAAAGTGAGGTAACTATGAACAAACTTTCACGATTGACCTTGTTGTGCATAGTGGGAGTCCTGATGCTTGGCTTGAGCCAGGGTGCATTCTCAGCGCCCCAGGTGCTCCTCAAGCTCTTCGCGACTGACAGCACACGCACAGACTCGTTGATCCTGGGACTCGATCCTTTGGCAACGAATCATATCGACACGTCGCTCGGCGAAATTGAGTATCCTCCCGGTGGGCCGCCGTTCACGTTATTTTTTGCCTCAAATCCCGGTCCGGTGGGAAAAGATACCTGTGGTACAGGAACGAAGATTAACTATCACTTCATGGCCACACCCACGCAGAATGATCGTTGGCGTGTTGCTTTCTGGTCTGATGACAGCGGGACGACAGTTACATTCACGTGGCAAATTGTATTGGCAGGCGGTAATGGGTGGAAATTGGAAGACGGTTCACCCGACCCGATTACGCTCCATACCCATTTCGACCCGATCGACATGACAAGTGCTACATCGTTGACCTATCCGGTGAAGACCACCCAGGCCGATGGTGCGCAATATATCTATATTGATTATGGCGATGCACTGGCGTACCGGACGGCCACGGTTGACGAAATCCGTACCTCGTTCGATCAGAAAGGGAAGTTTTCTGCTGTGAAGTTGAAGCCGGACAAGGCGATCTTCACGATTAACCTGACTGCTCCTGCAGCTGGTGGAGCTCAAACACTGAACCTCGACTTCGGCGCGCTCACGACCGGAACAGCATCATCCGGAGCAGAGACCTATAGCTTCACAGCCATTAAGAAACCGGTGATCAGTTTCACCAGTTTGGCTCCAAGCGCACCCGTGGTGGTCTCGGGTATCGCTGCTGTCGGGAAAATACCCAAGGTTAAGTTTTTCTGGGGAACAGATAAAGCGGCACCAGTACCGCCCTTCGCATGCCAGCTCGGCGATCCAATGCCTAATTGGCAAAACGTCGGACAGGAAATGCTGCCGAAAGTGCCTACCTATTTCCCGGACATGCTGACAACGGGAAAAACTGCAGGACTCTGGGTTGGCAGTCTCGCTTCAGTCGGTGTCGATGCGAAGCTTAAACCTATCTATAAGTTCGTCTATCATCAGAAATGGCAGGATGTGCAGAAAACTCTGGATAAGAAAGGCACACCGCATACAGGTGCTCCGCACTGCTTGAATGTTGATCTCAAGTTGAAGCCGATCGTTAAGGGCGTCAAGAGCGCTCCACCGGATAAGTTTAACAACATGCTTATTCCGGCGGCCGTGGTTCTCAAGTTCAACCAGGCGTTGAACAGAGCTGGGGACAAAGTGCGGGGTGCGACAGGTTTCGGATCCTTACTCTATTCTCCTCTGCCGGCTGATCCGCCTGAAGTTCAGGGCGCTGTGAGTGTTGATTCAATCATCCGGCTGACTGATCAGTATCTGACCTGCCGGGGAACACTTACGGATTCTGCTGGACTACTGGCTGTAATCCAACGAATCAATGCGGCCTTCACCGGACCGTTTGACACTGTGTCGTGGGCCCTCAATGGTGGAAAGTTCGGGAACACGGTCCTTACTCCTGTCAGAGCTCTCGGTGATCAGAACGTCCTGTACAGAACATCACTCGTCATGCCTCCGGTTGCACCGCTATTACCGTTCAACGCGGGCCAGACACCGGAAACCTTCAAGCTGGATCAGAACTATCCGAATCCGTTCAACCCCACGACAACAATCAGCTTCACGTTGCCGGAAGACGGAATCGTCTCGTTGACGATTTACAACGTTCTGGGACAGCAAGTCGCCACCGTGCTGAACCACGAGGAAATGACCTCGGGTGACAATGAAGTGTCGTTTGATGCTTCGCAACTGTCGAGCGGCGTGTACTTCTATCGGCTTGTTGTGAACAACGGTCAGTTCCAGCAGGTCAAGAAGATGATGTTGTTGAAGTAATCGTTTTCCCCTTCCCGCGTTGCGAAAGGCGGGCGAGGGAAGAGAGTTACAATAGGCCCGAGAAATCGGGCCTATTTTTTTGAGATCGTGCTTTGCTTGTTGCATGGCAAATCGTTAAATGAAGGGAATTCCTATGAACAACAAACCTTTGACCATTGGGAGCCTCCTGCCGGCTTTCAATGGGTTGAAAGGAGTGGATGGGAAATTTCACTCCAGCACCTCATTCACTGAGCCACTTTTGGTAGTCGTCTTTTCATGCAACCACTGTCCATATGTCCAGGCGTATGAGGAGAGAATGATCAAACTCCAGGGAGACTACCTGTCAGAAGGTGTGAGGCTGCTGGCGATTAATGCGAATGAGATAAAGAATTATCCTGATGACAGCTTCGACAAGATGGTGGAACGCTCAAACCAACGCGGGTTCAATTTTCCCTACCTTCGCGACGAAGACCAGTCGGTCGCCGAGGCCTTTGGGGCTACACATACGCCGCAGTTTTTCCTGTTCGACCGCGAGCGGCATCTCCGGTATTCCGGCAAAATGGATGATAATTGGAAAGAACCCGATAAGGTCAAGGAAACGTACCTCAGGGACGCCATAGAGGCGGTGCTCAGTGGGAAGCAGGTCCGCGTGCCAGAGACGTTCTCCATTGGATGTACTATTAAGTGGCTTTGAACATGCGGATTCTGTTGTGAAGTGGTTCCCCACCCTGTCAGACTGACGGTTGTTTTCCCGACGTCGTGATTGTTGTGGGTGACCATGAGGTGGACCGGAACGCACCGTCACATGTCTGTTGGATCCGGATGTTCGGCAGGTCAAGCGA
>JAWOMQ010000204.1:0-5682 GCA_033852415.1 Bacteroidota bacterium | reverse complement strand
GGGAGCGTCCCGCCGGACGAGTCCTGCCCGGCAACCGCATCGGCCGAGCGAATGACCGCCGAGGTAAGGAGCACTCCGTTGCCGGCAAGCACCCGCTTGACATGCTGCAGCATCTGCGTTCCTGCATCACGCGGAAGAGTATCGAGAACATGGAATGCGATTGCAATATCAATCGAATGATCCAGAATTTTCAGCTCCTCACACCGTCCGACTTCAAACCGGAGGTTGGAAAAGTCGGCGTACTTTTGCGAAGCGCGCGTCACAATCCCGTCTTCCTTCTCGATACCGATAACGCTCTCCGCATTAAGCGAGACAAACGCCGCTCCACATCCTTCACCGGAACCTATATCGAGAACACGGCGGTTCTTTGTAAACCGCGAAGCATAGAGATACTGATGGCAAAATTCCAGCGCTTGGGCGGGCTCGACCTCATTCGTTTCAAAGAGCGTCTGAGGTACTGCCCTCTCGACATCAGCAAGCTGGGACTGATCAGTCAGTAACGAAGCCGTCATAGTAATGTACTCCAATGTGAATGATGGTGAGATGATTGTGCACCTCTCTGTACCGATGCGCAAATTTGTTCGAAACGACGCGCCGCACGCGCCCAGGAATGATCGCGCGCAAGAGCTTCGCGATTCCCCACATCTGACTGTCGCGGCCGCTCCAACACTTGTACCATTGTGTCTGCAAGAGACGATATTTCCGGATCTGGAAGCGTGGTGACACCGCTCATATCCGCGACAACTTCCCACGCCCCAATCGACCGGCTCAAAATCACGGGCACACCGCTGGCAACCCCCTCAAGAACGACAAGTCCAAAGCCCTCGTTGAGCGAGGGGCATACGAGGAGATCCAGACCTCGGATGACAGCCGGGATGTCGTCCCTCCGGGTTAGGAAAAGAATTTTCTCCCCAAACACATGCTCACGAAGCTCGTTTTTTACCGCCTCGTAATACCTGCGGACGGCAGGATTGATATCGGCATTCATTGCACTGCCGACAATGACGAACACAAGGTCGCGCCGTTGCTGCAATACGCGCGCTGCCGCGCGCAGAAAATTCAACTGACCTTTCACCGGGTCGATCCTGCCAATCATCCCGACAATCCGGATTTCCGGACCCACGCGGATTTCTTCCCTCAGCGTGTTTGCCTCGCCCTGTCGCATTGGCCGGAATTCCTCGGTATCGATTCCGGGTGTGTTGACCTGGATTTTATTTTCGATCATGTGCGTTCCGCGAGACAGGTCCCTCGCAAGCGCATTCGAATGCGCGATAATTGTGTCCACGAACAAGAGCGCGAGGATGTTAAAGATCAACTGCCGCGTCCATTCATAAAAAAAGATTACCGAATAAACAACCGGGATGCGGGATATGAGCGTAGGCCATGCCAGCAAGAAAAGCGCAAGGACATCCGAGCAATGAACCATGTCGATTTGCTTCTCACGCAAGACCTTCCCCATCCTGACCGATGCTTTTATCGATGCCAACAGGATCGATGGAGCTGCGAGTTGTTTCAGCATCACAACGGGAAAAGGAATGATGACTGTCTCAATCCCGATGGCTTGGGTCTTTTCTACAAAGGTTCCACCGTGCGGGAACATCATGATCGGAACGAACCGTTCCCGGTCAATCGAACGGAGAAGGTGGTACATGGTGAATTCACCCCCACCCATATCGGTGTAAAGATTGACGATGAGAAGGCGGACTTTTCCGTCAGCGATCCGCGCCCCGGGCAGATATGTGGAGGGAGAATAATTCATACACCCCGGTCCTCCCTTGCCTGCCGGTAATATCCCACGGCTGTCGCGACCTGCGCGAGAATATACATTGCACACTTTATCAATCCGCGAGCGGCATCGTCACGAAGCCAGGTCATCAGTAACCCGGCATGTGCCCGGAGGGGAATCATGAGAGACACTGATTTTTCCTTTCCGACCATCGATTGAAGACGATATGACCCCCTACCGTAGCTCGCGTGCTGTATCAGAAATGAGCGGAGCGTCAGCCGATGAGAATGTTCAACGGCAAGGTCAGGCAGATAGGCGCTTCTCCCTCCTGAAGAAAGGATTGTAAAATTCAACGCACGTTCTTCACCTCCGGGACGTGCAAATTGTTCGTCAAATCCGCCGGCCGAGCGTATTGATCGGGATGTGTAGACAATATTGTTCGAGGTCATGAACTCGTGGCGGCCGTGTGCCTGGAGATACTGTACGAAATATGAAACCATTTCCTGGCTTGTTTGGGAATACAAATTGGCGGCATGAACGTTTCTGACAGTGCCGCCAACGAAATCTGGTGAAGATCGGCGAATTTCCGATTCAAACCTCCGGAGCCACTCTGCAGGAACTCTGCAGTCATCATCTGTGAAGGCGATCCAGTCGCCTTTCGCAACTCGCAATCCTGCGTTCCGGGCCGCTGCAGGCCCTCTGTTGGACTGCCGCACGCAAACCACCCGCGCGTTACCATCAAACACTTTGAGATAATCCTTTGTATCATCCGTGCTTCCGTCATCAACAACTATGATCTCAAAATCCTCATACTCCAGCGCCAACACGCTGTCGATTGCTTCCTTCAATAAATTACGCCGGTTATGTGTTGGAATGATTACCGAAAACTTCATCCATTCGCTATCCGATTCCCAATCGGGAGCAGACCATAAATGCCTCAAAACTGAATGAATAAATCATCCGATAGATTTTTCTATTGACAGCATGTAAGAAGGCAATGGTCTTACAAAAATTTGTTAAAGTTACACATTATATGCACTATTGTCAAGGAAATACGACATTTTGTACCATTAAAAATTGAGTCCAAAAAAGAGATTCCGAAAGGAAGGAATGGGTGCATTGTGTACGCAGATCTGCAATAGAAAAGATCATACTATGGGAGCACGCTAATCAGCTTTAAAATCAATTAAAAAGGGTGAAATAAGCGTGCTTCCCTGCTTGTAGGCCAGGTGGGTCTTACTTGGTTTATTCTGTCACATTCTGTACAATTGGAAACTCCATTTAAAATGAAGCAAGAATGAAGGAAAGAGAAAAGAAGATCAGTACGATCCAGAAGGTATCTTCAAAGGACCTGCTCCTCTTCCTCACGCTCGCCCTTCTGGTTGTTCTTCTCCACATTTGGGGAACATTCAAGCCATCGCACCTCAATTGGGGGACTCACGTTTTCTCTTTCTACCCGCGAGGCATCTCCCTCATGTTCCTCCTGGTCATGATCCTCATCTTGCATCCCACTGCGGCCCGGAGATCTGTTCAATTCCTGACGAGAGTGGTTGATGCAGCTTCGAGAGTTCCCCGGGTTCTGTCGGTGACGATTTCGGCGGCTTGTGTCATTCTCGCGGCCTTTCTGTTTCAGGTAAAAATGCATCTCCTGGGTGACGGCGCTGTCCTATTACGTTCTAACGCTCTCGCCGAATGGGGGAATGATCTGATCAGAAGCTTCAGCAATCAACCGCTCATGCTCCTGATTTACCGGTGGGTTCTCACATTTCACCTCTGGAATACGACGCCAAGCCCGCATGAGATATATTTTTCGATCGATCTCGGAGCGAGCGTTCTCTTTGTTCTGCTCCTTTATTGGTTCTTCAGGTGGTATGATCAACCGGCTGTTGACAGTCTGCTGGCGGCTCTCATTGTATTCTTGTCAGCCTCGACACAATTTTTCTTCGGGTACGTCGAGAACTACGTTCTGCAGTTTGTGTTCGGAGCATTTTTCCTGTTCGCCGGCTGGAGATCATTGCGGGGTTCGACATCGATAATTTTTCCGGTCATCAGTTTCGTCATCATCATTGGACTCCATCTCGGTTTCCTTATACTCGCCCCGGCAGTTGCATTTCTCTTGTACTGGAAATTCCGCGCGAGCAAAAGAACGCTGTTCTTTGTCGGTCTGGCAGCCTTGATTTGCGGGTTCGGGTTCATGCTTCTGGTGGGATTCAATTTGCAGGGATTCCTCCGGCACATCACAAGCGGGAGCGTTGATTTTCTGCAACTGTTCACTGCAAACGGCGGCAATTTTCCTTATCCTATGTTCTCGCTCCGCCACGTCTGGGACTGGCTGAACGGACAATTCCTTGTCGCCCCTGTCGGGCTTGTTATTGGTGTTGCTCTTCTTATTACGAAGCGCAGATCAATTCACTGGCAGGACCCGGTTTTTATCTTTCTCTCCCTTGCAACAGTTTGTGGACTGATCTTTACATGGATTGTGAATTTCGCGCTTGGGATGGCGAGAGACTGGGATCTTTTCTCGACATTTATCACTCCGCTCCTCGTGCTGGATGTCTATTTACTGACGACCATCGAATCACCAGCACTCCGGCGCTATTACCTCATAACGGTCGTCGTCATTACGGCGGCACACTGGGTGGCATGGATCGGCATCAATGCCGATGCCCAAAGACATCTTGCCAGGATGAAGTTGTTGAACGATACTCATTTTCTTTCCCCTGTCTCGCGGATGGTTTTCGACGAAGCTCTGGCAAACTATTTTTTCGATTCACAACAGTACGAGGATGCCCGCAGATACTATGAGGATTTTATGACGGTCGACAACCACAACCCGCGCATTGTCGGGAATATCGCGGATACGTACCGGAAATTGGGTCTGAAGGATAAGTACTTTGCGATGCTTCAGCGTGCGGTTGCATTAGACAGCCATGATCCGGGTGTCTACTCGAACCTTGGGGTCGAATACGCAAACCGGGGGGACACGGCAAAAGCGATCGCGTTCAACGAACGGGCGGTGCAGATGGATTCAACCCACCGGCTGGCACACGCGAATCTCGGCATTCTCTACGCCACCCAAAGGAATTTCTTGCTCGCTGATCAACACTTTAGAACAGCGATCGACCTCGGGATGCGCGACGCTTCATTATTCCGTTACGCTGCGGATGTCTGCGTTTATCTGGGGCAGTACGAGCGTGCATTAGAGTATTACAATTCGTATCTTGAGAGCGTCCCCAACGATCAACGCGTGCTCGCTGCGCGGAATCAGATCAGGGCAATATTGTTGAAAAACCACAAGCCGTAACGAGAATCGACACCGCTATGAATGCTTTCACAGCGACGACGGAGAAAATAACAATCATTGTGCGCCCCGTTTTTTTGGATGGAGAATCTGATCCCATTGACCGGAAATTTACATTCGCGTATTTTGTGCGCATCGAGAATCACGGGGAAGATACGGTACAGCTCCTCCGGCGTCATTGGTTTATTAACCATGGAGGCGGCCGGGTTGAGGAGGTCGAAGGCGAGGGTGTCGTCGGCCAGCAGCCAGTCATACCCGCAGGGAAATTTCACGAGTATAACAGCTATTGCATCCTGGAATCGTTCGAAGGAACGATGGAAGGGACCTACCTTTTCCGGCGTGAGAACGGCGAGTATTTCCGCGCCACGATCCCCCGCTTTGTGCTTCGCGCCTACGCAAACTGATTCCGGGAAGCCCCGGCGGACAATAGCATTTTCCTGATCACTCCATGGCGAGATTCAAGCTTTTCATCGAATACGAGGGCACCCGGTACAGCGGCTGGCAAATTCAGAAAAACGCACGCACGGTCCAGGGGGAATTCTTCAGCGCAGTGAAGACCGTATTTGCTACTGAAGATTTTGAATTCTACGGGGCGGGAAGAACCGATGCCGGTGTGCATGCTCTCGGGCAGGTCGCCCATCTCGACGTACGGACG
>JAWOMQ010000050.1:0-3063 GCA_033852415.1 Bacteroidota bacterium | reverse complement strand
CATCATCAACGACATGGTTATTAGTGAGGATATAACCGTCCGGGCTGATAATCACCCCAGACCCTGCCGCTTGCATCTGCTCTTGTTGGGGTAGTTTAAAATCGGGTCCGAAGAAATGGAAGAAATCATTCATGTCGTTCGATGGTGATTTTGCTTTTGTGGTCACTGTAATCGAAACGACAGTCGGTGAGACTGCTTTGCTCACCTCAATGAACGCTTTGCTGAGAGCTTTCGGATCAAATTGGGCATCTTTAATAGGAGTAGGGGCGCCCAGCTTCACCTGAGGGTCGCCCGCAAATCCGGGCGAAATACCCCCGTGAAATCCGGAAACCAGAATTGCACCAAAAATTATGCCAATGAAGATCAGAAAGATTGCAGCAAGAATTGATTTTTTTGTCATACGTCACTCCTTGTGAGACATAAAAACGATTATTTCGATTCTCATATATTATACACTTCTGGCAGTACTAAGGTTACATCATTCGACAAATTGTCATCTTAAAATATAGAGAATTTGCGCAAAAGAAATATTAATATTTTTTAAGCCGACTGCAAAATCATTCCAAACACTTTCTGTGATCTCAGAGCCTTTATTCCCGGGATGTGGTAACGCATGTAGGTCCATAACAGTTTCATAACCTCTTCATAGACAGCTTTATCCTCCGGAAAATGTTTGAGTACCTGCTCGGAGGAGAGGTGAATAAGTGTCAGAAGCGCCTCGAATGCAGGAGCGCTGAGACGATATCCAGTGTCAAAACCCCGGGAACACCTACTGCAAAAAAAGCCGCCCGAACCGACCTGAACCGTGAAATTGCGATCGGTGGCATCTGATGTCCGCAACTCATTCCCGCAGCTTCCACAATGATCCAACGATGGGTGGAATCCGAGTATGCTTGCACAATGAATTTCAAAATAAGGGAGCAAAACCTCCGGATGCCGCGTCGCCCTATCGAGTTGCGTGAGGATCTCCACCAACAGCTGGAAAAACTCCAGATTCTTCTCCTCCTCATGGGACACCAGATTAACGAGTTCGACAATGGCCAGCCCGACGGACATTTTTCCCAAGTCCTCTGCGACGTGCCGGAAAGAGTTGATGATATCGCACTCCCCCAGTATTTGCAGTCCGCGGCCCTCCTTGTAATACACATGTGCCCGAATGTGGGTCATGGTCTCGAGCGCAGCACCGAATTTGTTTTTCTTCTGCCGTGCTCCCTTGGCAATAACGCTCACTTTTCCGTGCTCGGCAGTGTAAAGTGAAATAATCTTGCTCGATTCCAGATATTTTATAGACGACAGAACGACTGCGTCTGTTTTCTCAATTTTCCTCACTGGGATAGCTGTTCTTACAAAGATTTAAAATCAAAAGGAGGATAAATCACACCACGTTCAGTAATGAATGCCGTAATGAGGCTAGCTGGCGTTATATCAAATGCCGGAGTATAGGTTCCCACTCCAGCCGGCGCAAGCAGCATCTCGCCACAATGAGTCATTTCCCGTCCTGATCGTTCTTCGATCGGGATACACGAGCCATCAGGAAGAGCCGGATCAAAGGTGGATCGCGGCGCCGCCACGTAAAAGGGCAACCGATGATGCCGGGCTGCGAGGGCGTGTGAGTATGTCCCGATCTTGTTGGCTGTATCTCCGTTGGAGGCAATCCGGTCGGCACCTACAATCACAAGATCAATTCTGTTTTGTTCCATCAGAAAAGCTGCAGTGGAATCAGTAACGAGGGTGACGTCGATCCCGCCTTTGGATAGCTCCCAGGCTGTCAACCGCGATCCCTGCAAAGCTGGCCGGGTTTCGGAGGCATAAACCTCACGAATTTTCCCTTCTCGGTGCGCGGCTACGATAACACCAAGCGCAGTTCCTGCGCCTCCCGTGGCCAGAGCGCCTGCGTTACAATGAGTAAGAATACGAGCCTCAGGAGGAATAAGCTTAAGCCCAGCATCGGCGATCTGGCGGCACATTCTTTCGTCCTCACGATGAATCGCGGTCGCTTCCATAACATAGCGCGTACACGCATCCCCAGCTGAACACCCCCGGACGTCCAGTGTTTTCATCCGATGAAGAGCCCACGCGAGGTTTACAGCGGTCGGGCGCGTAGCCCGTAACGAGGAAATCGCCTCCTCCACTGAGGATGCAATGGGAAGCGCTTCTTTTCGCGCGCGCACCGCTGCCAAAGCGACACCATAGGCGGCGGCAATACCGATCAGCGGCGCGCCCCGGATTTGCAGGGAGCGGATCGCCTGCGCGATGATCTCATATTGATCTGTCTCAAGGTAGACCTCGTCGCCGGGGAGTTTCGACTGGTCCAGAAACCGCACACGTTCGTCCAGCCACTCTATCGCCTTGATCATCTGATTCAGAACGGTACTTCTGCCTCGAATTTGGACAACTCGCGGAATTCACGGAACCGGTCCTTGATCTCAAGGTAAGAGAGATCCCGCAGCCGTTCAAGACTGAAACGTTCCACGCAGAATGACGCCAGGACGCTTCCATAGATTACCGCGCGTTTATAATTCTCCTCCGAAAGATCATCCGTCTTTGCTATCCATCCGATAAAGCCTCCTGCGAAAGCATCACCCGCGCCAGTAGGATCATTGATGTTTTCCAAAGGATATGCCGGAGCCGAGAAAATCGTTCGCTCGGTCACGAGCAATGCGCCATGCTCCCCCTTTTTGACAATCACCACTTTTGGACCCAACTGGATGATCTTTTTTGCGGCTTTGATGAGATTCGGTTCGTCTGTAAGTTGCCGGGCTTCTGATTCATTCAGGATAAAGACATCCATCATTTTCAATGTTCGCCTGAGTTCGGCATTTTTTCCCGTGATCCAGAAATTCATCGTGTCACCCACTACCAAACGGGGTCTCTGAATTTCCTCGAGGACCCGGCGCTGCTGGACAGGATCGATATTGCCAAGACAGACATACATTGTCTTTTTGTACGATTCCGGTATTACAGGGTCAAAATGTTCGAAGACATTCAAATGTGTGAAAAGAGTCTGACGGCTATTCAGATCGTATTCGTACCGGCCGCCCCATCGGAATGTTTTACCGTTTG
>JAWOMQ010000125.1:0-24690 GCA_033852415.1 Bacteroidota bacterium | reverse complement strand
ACATTCTCCTTTGGGTCATCCGCGGATTCGGCACTGCCGTGATGCACGGGGGGACTACTGCAATCGTCGGGATCGTAGCCAGTGAAATTTCTACAAGGGTCAAGAAACTGGGGACCCTTTCGATCACTCCGGCGTTGGTAACTGCCATCATTATCCATGCGCTATACAATTACTTTATCCTTCGTTCAGTCATGACAGCTGTTCTTCTCATTATCCTGTTGCCCACAATGATCGTTTTCATCTTTCAGAAGAGTGAAAGTTCTACCCGGGCGTGGTTGGGAGTCGGATTCGACATGGACCTCGAGCTGCTCAACATCATCCTGTCCGGCAATCTTCCTGAGACAAAGCTCGGGATGTACTTTCGAGCTCTTCAGGATCGTTTTCCGGGCGAAGTCATTGCCGACATGGTTTGCTTGCTCCGCATTCATCTTGAGTTATCTATCCGTGCGAAGGGGATATTGTTGATGAAGGAGAGCGGGTTCGACATCCAACCTTCCTCCGAAGTGAGCGAAAAGTTTGAGGAAATGCGCTATTTGCAAAAGAACATTGGCCGCACCGGTTATCTCGCACTCTTACCATTGCTCCATCGTTCGAGCAGAGATCTCTGGCAGATTCATATGCTGACGTCGCTCGAGTGATCTCATCTTTCTTCTTGCATTTCAGATAAATTTCTCCGATTTTATTCTTCCACTCAGACAGAATTGACATTCAGCGTATGCTCATGTATATTTGATTAGGGTAAGTAATGGGTTTTCATACGGTTACCCACCCTGGAAATCTCTCGCGATTCCCGCATGAGCACAAGGAATGGAATATACAAGAAGAAGCTGGATGACTTGCTCGCAGTGTGTCGAAAAAACCTGCGGTCAGTCAACGAGGACCTGATCCGTAGGGCATTCGAATTCAGTGTCGAGGCGCACAAGAATGACATCCGGGCATCGGGGGATCCGTTCTTCAACCACCCCTACGAGGTTGCGCTTGTCGTGGCGAAGGAGATTCCCTTGGATGATGTTTCGGTTGCGAGCGCCCTTATGCACGACGTCGCAGAAGACACGGAATTTACGATCAAGGATATTCGCCAGGAGTTTGGCGACACAATCGCAAATATCGTGGACGGCGCTACCAAGATCTCGGATATCTTTAGAAGTCATGAGATCACCCAGGCGGAAAGTTACAGGAAGCTGCTTCTGTCGATGGTAAATGATATTAGGGTCATGTTGATCAAATTTGCGGACCGGCTCCATAATATGAGAACTCTCGAATATCTGCCCCCCGAACGGCAGGTCAGGGTCGCCAAAGAGACGCTCGAGATTTACGCTCCTTTTGCTCATCGGTTCGGACTGGCAAAAGTGAAGTGGGAGCTGGAGGACCTCTCATTTAAGTATCTCCATGCCAGGGAATACGAGGATATCGCCCGACAGCTCAAGTCGCGTCGACGTGAACGCGAGGTCTACATCAAGAAATTCATCGTCCCTGTCGAGAAACGTCTGCGCGAAGAGGGAATGAAGTTTGAGATTGCAGGTCGTCCGAAACATCTCTACAGTATTTATAACAAAATGCTGAATCGCGGAAAACCGCTGGACGAAATCTATGACCTTTTTGCTGTCCGTATTATTCTCGATACTGAAAATGTGAATGATTGTTTTATCGTGTACGGAATTCTTTCCTCGATCTACATCCCCCTGCCGGAACGCTTCAAGAATTACATTTCAGTCCCGAAGAAGAACGGCTACCAGTCAATACACGCGACAGTTCTCGGACCGGAGGGGAAAAAGGTGGAAGTGCAGATTCGTACCCGGGGCATGCACGAAATTGCCGAGAAAGGAGTCGCGGCCCATTGGCGATACAAGGAGAATCTCACGACACTTGATGAGGAACTGGAAAACTGGATCACCTGGGTAAGGGAAATTTTTGAGCACGCGGACGATGATTCGTTGGACACGCAACTCATGGAGAGTTTCAAACTTAACCTTTATCAGGACGAGATCTATGTCTTCACCCCAAAAGGTGAGCTGAAAATATTGCCGCAGGGGGCGACACCTGTCGATTTTGCTTTTGCCGTGCATTCGACAATCGGGTTCCACTGTCTTAGTGCCAAGGTGAATGGAAGAATAGTCTCGCTGGAAACCGCACTCCAGAGCGGTGATCAAGTGGAAATCATTACCTCCAAACATCAGACCCCGAAGGCGGACTGGGAAAAATTTGTGGTAACCCACAAAGCCAAGGCGCAAATCAGGAAGTGGATCAAAGAAGAAGAGCGAAAGGAGATTGATCAGGGTAAGGAACAGTGGGAAAAGAGACTCAAGAAATCAAAATTACACATTAACGAAGACGATCTGACCAAGCTCATTGCGGAACTGAAGATCAATGATCTCCGGGATTTCTACCTTAGAATTCAGCGGGAAGAGATTTCAGCCGACTCTGTTGTACGCGACATCGAGGTAAAATTGAAGCACCCATCCCCCGAGACAGTCAAGGAAATAAGCCAGGAAGGTATTTTTGACAAGTTCATTCATACCGCCCGAACTCTCACGCGGGGGATCACGCTGTTCGGTACGCACGATAATTTCATGCACAGCTATGCCAAATGTTGCAATCCGATTCCCGGCGACGAAATTGTTGGGTACGTCACAAAGGGGGAGGGAGTCAAAATCCATCTCAGGTCCTGCAGAAATCTCCATAACATGATGGCTGCCGATCCTAATAGAATTGTAGAGGTGGGCTGGCCTGTGACGGACGGGGTTGAATACGCAGCCGCAATTCACATCTCCGGCGAGGATCGCACGGGGATGCTGAATGATATCACACACTCGATCTCAACTCATCAGAATACAAATATCCGTGGTGTAAAGATTGACACAAAGGATTCTTTATTTGAAGGTACAATCATCATCGGTGTGAAAAATACCGAGCATCTCGAACGGATAATAGAGAAGCTCCGAAAAATAAAAGGCGTCTTCCGGGCAGAGCGATTAATAGAGTAAGAAAGGAGAGAGAGCATGCCAAACAACTCACAGCGTGTCACAACGTACACCAAAAGGGATATCATCAAACGCGTTGCGGATTCAACGGGCCAAAACCTTGTCGAGACCGCTCGCTGGGTTGAGCATACGTTCGACGCGTTGCGCGAGACCATGCTGAGCGCGAATCCGGAGCTGCGAATAGAAATCCGCGACTTCGGTGTGTTCGAGATCAAGCAAACCAAACCGAAACCGAAGGCGCGAAATCCCCGGTCGGGAGAGATCATCTTTGTTCCCCCGCGGAGGAAGACGCACTTTAAACCGAGTAAGCTCTTAAAGAATTTTCTTTGTCAACCTCTCAACAATCAGGGAAGCCCGCACGCGATCCCTCCCTCATGAACCCCGATGCCCGATGACCATACCGGTGAAAAAAAGGGTCCTCGGAATTGATTATGGTTCTGTACGTCTTGGAATCGCAGTGAGCGACCCGCTGCGGATCATCGCACGGGGGGTGACTGTTCTTGATAATTCTCCACACCTCATCTCCGAAATAAAAAAGCTGGTCGAGGAGCTGGAGGTTGACACGATTGTTGTCGGATTTCCATATACGCTGAGTGGAACAACAGGGAAGAAAGGAGTCGAAGTGGAATCGTTTATTGCGCTCCTGCGTGCACAGCTCGCGTGTCCCGTGATCACGCTGGATGAACGGTTCTCTTCCAAGATTGCAGGTGATACGCTGCGATCGATGGGCGTCGCAAAGAAGAAACGTCAACGAAAGGGTACGATCGATGAAATGGCCGCGGCACTCATTCTGCAGTCATACCTCGATTCTTTGAAGGAAGATGCCCCATGAATTTTCACGATGTCAACAATATGATTGAGGAAGGGGAGGGATTCGAGATTGAATTCAAACGTAGGATTTCTTCCCCTGAAAAGATTGCCCGGACGCTGATTTCGTTTGCCAACACACGCGGCGGTACGATTTTGTTTGGTGTTGATGATGACGGGTCCATTGTGGGAGTGGAAAGTGAAAAATCAGAGATTGAACTCATTGAGATCGCTGGTCGCGATTTTTGTGACCCTCCTATCCAGCCGATTATCACGATCGTACCGTTCGATGGCAGAGACGTCATTGTATGCCAGATTCCCCAGAGCAAATCAAAACCACATTACTTCCTCGGTGAACACGATCGGCTAAACGGCGAAAACACACGCGTGTACATCAGGGTTAATGACAATACGATGATGGCCAGCAAGGAGGTCGTCAAAATCCTCGAAGACGAAAACCCGTCGGCTGAACCGCTTAGGCTGAGTATTGGCGAGAATGAACGCCGCCTGTTCCAGTATCTGGAGAAGAATGAGCGGATCAGCGTGAGGGAGTTTGGCAGACTTGTCAACATCAGTGACCGGCGTGCCTCCCGCACGTTGGTCCGCCTGGTCCGCGCCGGCGTGGTGCGCATTCATACGCACGAAAAGGAAGAATTCTATACGCTCGCGTACGACGTTAAATACTGACCTGAACTCCCATTCTGCAAATTCTTTTCCCAGACCCCGGAACCTGGCCTGTGTCCCGCTTACTTCAATGTCCGGAAAACCGATAAATGTTCCTCTCTTGAGTTCTTCGGATATCTTTCATACATTCGATGCGGACAACCCGACAATGGCATGTTTGATCTGAGAATGACATACATTGAACCAGAGGTTTGCAATGGGCAATGACGCGAAGATCCCTGTCTCCGATGACATGGTCCGGGCGATCGTTGACCATGTGGATGACCTTGTTGAATTGATCGACGGCGAAGGTACCTTGTTCTACCGCAGTCCCTCTCTTGTAAGGCTTGTCGGGAAGGAACAACTCATTGCCGGAGAAAATTTCTTTGAATACCTTCACCCGGACGACCGCGAGGCGATCAGAAAGGTCATGCACGACCTACCGCGGGACGGAGACAGCAGGCATATTCAATACCGTCTCAAACTCCACGATGGGATCCTTGCGCACGTTGACGCGGAAATTACGCTGGTCACTGATGCCAGCGGGAATTCCTGTTATGTGATCGTCGGACACGATCTGACGGATAAGAATGAATCGGAATCAAAGGAACGTCTGCTCGCGTACGCGTTGAGTTGTACCCGGGATTGTTTTTGTCTTACCGATCTGGAAGAGACGATTCTGTTTGTTAATCCCGCATTTGCGAAGACATATGGATACGAAGAGGAGGAGCTTTACGGGCAGAAGTTCGATATTGTCAGGTCCAACGCAGTTCCGAAGGAAATAAGAGACGAGATCAGAGAAGCCTCGATGGGTGGAGGATGGGAGGGAGAAGTTCTCCATCGAAGAAGAAAGGGGGATGATTTTCCTGTCGAGCTTTGGTCTTCACTGATCAGGAACTCTGCCGGAGAGCCGGTCGCCACCGTGTGGATTATGCGTGATATCAGTGAGCGAAGGCGTACAGAAGAACTTCTCAGGGAGAGTGAAAGCAAGTTCAGATCGCTGATTGAAAATAGCTCCGATGGCATCGCAGTGTTGGACCGCAGTGGGCGGCCGCGCTATTTCAGTTCATCCAGCAAACGCATTCTGGGATATCCGGTCAACGAATTGATGGGGATGAATATCTTCGATCTGGTTCATCCGGAAGATCTTCCATCAGTCCGTTCCTCGTTTGATAAAAAGTTATCAGATCCTTTTAATCTCTATCCCCTGCAATTTCGGGTGAAGCATAGAGATGGTTCCTGGCGCGTGCTTGAAAGTATCAGCAAGAATCTGCTGCAGGAACCAGCGATTAACGGGGTCGTCATCAATTTCCGGGATATCACGGAACAAAAGCAGTCTGAAAAAATACAGACAGCAGTTTACCGGATCGCGCAGGCAGGGGATCGGGTATCGACGCTGGACGAATTGTACGCTGCTGTCCATGAAATTATCCGGTCGATTATGCCTGCGAACAATTTCTATATTGCGCTCTATGATGACAAAACCAATATCATCAGGTTCCCTTACTTTGTCGATGAAGTTGACGAACCTCCATCAGCGCACACGCCGGGTAAAGGCCTGACCGAATACGTTTTACGGACCGGGAAACCGCTCCTCTGTACCAGTGAGACCCAAAGCGAGCTCGAACGGCTCAATGAGGCCGAACTTATCGGTGTACCCTCACCGATCTGGCTGGGGGTTCCACTGATCATCGATAAACAGCCTATCGGTGTGATGGTTGTTCAGCATTACACCGATGCATCCGTCTATGGGGAAGCGGAACAGAAGATCCTCGAATTCGTCTCTTCGCAGGTCGCGAGGGCAATTGAACAAAAGCGTTCGGAGGAGGCTTTACGGAAGAGCGATGAGCGGTACAGAGCATTTGTAGGGCTGAGTTCGGATGGAATCTGGCGATTGGAGCTGAATCCCGCGGTTGCGACAGCCCTCCCCGCCAACGAACAACTGAGGAACATATTCGAGGACGGCATCCTGGGCGAGACAAATGATGTCATGGCTCATTTCTTTGGTGCCACAGATGCCAAGGCGATTGTAGGGATGAAATTGAAAGACCTGCACCTGGAACATGACACGTGCCTCCGCGAGCTCCTTCTCGCGTTTATTCGTTCAGGATACCGGTTGATCGAACATGATGCATGCTGGAAAACTGACATCCACCATACGAGGTATTTTCATTTTAGCGTGATCGGTATTGTTGAAGGTGGATTCCTGAAGCAAGCGTGGGTAACCCAACAGGATGTCACCGAGAAGAGGCTGAGCGAAGATATTATCCGCGTTTCGGAAGAGAAATACAGGAATCTCTTCGAGGAGTCTCATGATGGTATTATTATCTGCACCCCTGAAGGTGAGCTTGTCGATATTAACCAGGCTGGGCTTGAGCTGTTTGGCTATGATTCCGTTGAGGAACTGTCACGTTCTCCGGTGGGCAAAGATCTCTATTTTCATTCAGAGGACAGAAAGACCTACTGGCGGAATTTAGAGCGGCAGGGATTTGTGCAGAATTATGAGTTTGTTTTAGTGCGTCGGGACGGGGAGCGTCGGGTTGTCCTCGAAAGCACTTCTGCGGTTCGTGACGAAGGCGGAAAGATACTCTCGTACCGAAGGTTCTTTCAGGATATAACCGAGCGGAAGATGCTTGAGGAAGAGTTGCGCCAGGCCCAGAAGATGGAAGGAATTGGAACGCTGGCCGGGGGTATCGCGCACGACTTTAATAACCTCCTGGGAATTATCCTGGGGTACACAACGCTCCTCGAGAATGATACCATTGAACGGGCAGCTTCCAAACAGAGTCTCGAGATCATTAAAAAAGCGGTTGAGCGAGGGGCGAGCCTCGTCCGGCAACTTCTGACGTTTGCGCGAAGAGCAGATCCCACGTTCGAATCTCTCGATGTGAACCTCACGATAAGTGAGCTGGTGAAAATGCTGCAACAAACATTTCCAAAAACGCTCGCCCTCAAACTGTCCCTGGCAGAGAACATACCTCCGATTATCGCAGATTCCTCCCAGCTCCATCAGGCACTCCTCAACCTTAGTGTGAATGCTCGCGACGCGATGAGTGAAGACTACGGTGGGAAAGGGGTCGGCTCCATCACCTTCGAGACAGGTGTCATAGCCGGTTCCACGTTACGGCCAAGATTCCCGGCGAGTGATGCTCCGCTGTACGTTTTCATCAGAGTCAAGGACACGGGCATTGGGATGGATGAGAGCACCCGCCAGCGCATGTTCGAACCATTTTTTACAACGAAGAGTCTTGGGAAAGGAACCGGTCTTGGCCTGGCCGTTGTGTACGGCGTCGTGAATAGTCACCACGGATTGGTTGAAGTTGAGAGCGAAGTGAATGTCGGCACGACATTCAGCCTATACTTCCCCGCACAACCCATGGCATCAACAGCCCCTGAACGACCTCAGACCAGCGTGGATACATCTGTTCACGGACATGAAACGCTTTTGATCGTCGAGGATGAAGAAATGCTTCGCGATCTTCTCAAGAGCGTCCTTGAAGACAAGGGGTACCGGGTGTTGACCGCAAACGACGGTATCGAGGGTTATGAGATGTTCAGGGATCATCATGAAGAAATTACGCTTGTTCTGTCGGACATGGGTTTGCCGAGAATGGGCGGTTGGGAGATGTTCCAGAAGATGCGTGAACTCGATCCCGGGGTCCCGGTGATTCTTGCAAGCGGGTACTTTGAACCCAAGTTAAAGCTGGACCTGATCAACGCGGGCGCGAAGGACTTCGTTCAAAAGCCGTATATCGCCGAAGACATTCACAGACGGATACGCGAGATTATCGAACATGCCCCCGCCTGAGCTTTCTAGCTCTGGCGGCTTGAGCATCGTCTGACCATTTCAAAGAGTGCAATGCCGAGCGCAACGGAGGCATTCAGGGATTGTTTCATTCCGAACATGGGAATATCTATCGCTCTGTCAGCGAAGGAAATGATTTCCTTCGAGACGCCTACGATTTCATTCCCAATGATAAGACAGAGAGGAAATCTAAGACGCTCTGTACTCCAGTAGGGCACGCTCATGTCCGTATGCTCAAGGACGCAAATATCGACATGCTCCTTCCTGAGCTGGTGAAGGGGAGCCATAGGGTCCTTGTGATATTCCCAGGGGACTGTGGCGGTAGCACCTAGTGCAGTTTTCTCGATTTCGCGGCGGGGTGGGTAAGGAGTATAGCCGCACAGGAACATCTTGCTGATTCTAGCTCCGTCGGCTGTACGGAACATCGAACCCACATTGTAGAGACTGCGGATATTGTCGAGAAGAAGATAGATTGGCAACCGTTCCTGCTTCTCGAGTTCCTTTAGGGTGAACCGCCGGGTCGAAATCTCGTCATGTGTTAATTTTCGCATTTTTCCTGAAAATATACGAAATGTTACGATTTCAAAGGTATTGATTCCAAATTTGGAAATTAGTATATTATTCAGCTAAAATGCCCTGGAAATATTGACCGCTTGAAGAAACTAATCATCGCCATCGACGGACCCGCCGCATCGGGCAAGAGCACCACTGCGAGGTTAGTTGCTGAAAAATTAGGATATGTGTACGTTGACACCGGGGCAATGTACCGGGCGATGACATTAAAGGTGCTCGAAGGGCACATCGACCCCCACGATGAAGAGCGTATTGCTGCTATAGCCGATAAAACCGAGATCGGCATTCAACAATCCGATTCAAAAATTCGTGTTTCGCTCGACGGTAGAGATGTAACCGATGCGATCCGAAATCCATCCGTGACGCGGGCTGTGAGTGCCGTGAGCGCGCTCCAGTGCGTGCGGGAAGTGATGGTGCGGGAACAGCGGCGCATTGGTGAAGCAGGGGGCATTGTCGTCGAAGGTCGTGACATCGGAACGGTGGTATTTCCACATGCCGATGTGAAGATCTTTATGATTGCCGAAGTCGGTCAGCGTGCGAAGCGGCGGCGCTTCGAGCTCGAACAGCAAGGCATCGCAATCGGCGTCGACGAGCTGGCGAAAGAAATATTGGTACGTGATCAAAAAGATTCACAGAGAAATATCAGTCCTTTGAAAAAAGCAGATGATGCGGTTGTCTTGGATACAACCGCGCTGACGATTGAGGAGCAGGTGGAATTCATCCTCACGTGCGTGCGCACAGTACAGATGAGAGAGCGATGATCGTAACCGTGGATAAGAGTGCCGGGTTTTGCTGGGGTGTCATCCGAACGATCGATATTGCGGAGTCGGAGTTGCAGTCCGCATCACCCGATGAACCGCTGTATGTGCTGGGTGAGATTATCCATAATCCAATGGAGATCAGCCGGCTGGAACACAAGGGTCTGGTCACCGTCACCAACGACGACCTGGGAAAGATCACCAGCGGCAAACTGCTGATCCGTGCGCACGGTGAACCGCCATCGACGTACGAGGCCGCATCGAAACTGGGTATTACGCTCATCGACGCAACCTGTCCCGTGGTCTGGAAAGTGCAGGAGAGGATCCGAAAATTCTATGACCAGGGGTATCAGGTCGTGATCTACGGGAAGAAGGATCACGCGGAAGTTATCGGCTTGGTTGGTCAAACGAACGGCGAAGCGATTGTCATAAAATCGGTTGAGGAAATCTCGAAGGTGGATCTGAACCGGAAAACGGTCCTCTTTTCGCAGACCACCATGGATAAGGAGACGTTCCATCGGTTGAAAGATGAGTTCCAGAGACGCATCAAGGATTTCATCGTCGGAACATTCGAAGAATCGGCGCTTGAATTTCATGCCAAAGATACAATCTGCGGGCAGGTCTTCGGGCGCGATAAGAAGCTTCGCGAGTTTGCGACACAGAACGACGTCATGATTTTCGTCGCGGGGCGTCATAGCTCGAACGGGAAAGTGCTCCTGCACATATGCCAGGAGGCAAATCCCCGCACGTATTTCGTCGAGAGTGAGTCTGATCTGAAGCAGGAATGGTTTAACGGCGCAAAGCGTGTCGGCATTAGCGGCGCCACGTCAACACCTCAATGGTTGATGGAACGGATCAAGGGACATATCGAATCTTTGATTCCGGCCGATGTTCACACATAAGTTTTAAGTCATCATAAATACATAATCATCAAGGAAATTCTTGTTTTCTGTTACCCGGAAACGTGTTCGATGACTTGCACGACCGGAGAACGGAAAACATGGTGTCGGGGTTTGTCGATGTCGATTCCGGCAAAACATTAGGAGATGTAATGACAGCTGAGCTCACTGAGAATACACACGCAGGAGTATCGCACAAGGATGCAGTTCAACCTGCAGAGATCAAACCGGCGCAGAAAAAAGACGCTATGAAATTCAACTACTCGGGGATCGAAGAACGCGAATATTCCGACCAGGAATTCAAGGACCTTGCCCACCTGTACGATCGGACCTTCATCAATATTCATGAGGGTGAAATCGTGAAGGGAAAAGTAGTCGCAATTACGGGGAACGGCGTTGCGATCGATATCGGATTCAAATCGGAGGGGATCGTTCCCTTGACCGAGTTTCCCAACATCGACGAGTTGAAGCCGGGAGACGAGGTGGAGGTATTCCTCGAGAGCGTGGAAAATAAGGACGGCCAGCTGGTCTTGTCACGAAAGCACGCAGATTTTGTCCGGACCTGGGAACGTATCGTCCGGGCGTTCGAAACAGGCGAGATCCTGCAGGGGAAGATTACCAGGCGCATCAAAGGAGGCCTCGTTGTGGACCTGATGGGTCTGGATGCCTTTCTTCCCGGATCCCAAATTGATGTGAAACCTGTCCGGGATTTCGATCAGTATATCGGCAAGACAATGGAGTTCCGGGTTGCAAAAATCAACCACCCGAATGAAAATGTCGTCGTCAGTCATAAGGTGCTGATCGAAGCAGAAATGCAGGAACAGCGAAGTGCAATTCTTAACAGCCTTGAGAAAGGTCAGGTTCTTGAAGGAAATGTCAAAGCAATCACTGACTTTGGTGTCTTTGTGGACCTCGGAGGAGTAGATGGCCTTATCCACATTACAGACCTTTCCTGGGGACGTGTTAATCATCCATCCGAAGTAGTGAAACTGGACCAGACCATTAACGTGGTCGTTATCGACTTTGACGAGGCGAAAAAAAGAATTTCCCTCGGTCTAAAACAACTTCAGCCGCATCCGTGGGAGAATATCGAAACAAAATATCCCGTGGGGACAAAGGTGACGGGGAAGGTTGTCTCCCTCGCCGATTACGGTGCGTTTATCGAAATTGAAAAGGGCATCGAAGGGCTTATTCATATCTCCGAGATGAGTTGGACTCAACACATCAAACATCCGTCCCAGGTCGTTTCAATGGGACAAATGGTGGATGCGGTCATCCTTAGTCTCGACAAGGAGAACAAGAAGATTTCGCTCGGTATGAAACAGCTTGAGCCCGATCCCTGGCTGAATCTGCTGGCGAAGTACCCGGTCAATTCTAAACATACGGGGATTGTAAGGAATCTCACAAACTTTGGCGTTTTCGTCGAACTGGAAGAAGGAGTCGACGGACTTGTCCACATTTCAGATCTTTCCTGGACCAAAAAGATCCGCCATCCCGGTGAAGTTGTAAAAAAGGGAGATAAGCTTGATGTCGTCATTCTTGGTGTGGATGTCGAGCAGCGGCGCATATCTCTTGGACACAAACAGGTCAAGGAAAACCCCTGGGATGCTTTTGCAGAATCGTACAAACCGGGCACGGAAACCGAGGGGAAGATTGTGCGGATCATCGAGAAAGGCGTCATTGTTGAGCTTCCGTACGGAGTGGACGGGTTCGTGCCGGTGTCCCAGCTGTCGATGACGCAGATCAAGAATGTCGGCGAAATGTTCCGCGTGGGAGATAATCTGCCTCTGAAGGTCGTCGAATTCGATAAGGATAGTAAGAAGATTGTCCTTTCCGCGGTTGAATTTTTGAAGGGAAAGGAACAGAAGGTCATCGATGACTACGTGTCAAAACATAAGCTCCCTCCGATGACATTAAAAGAGGTCGCTAATGTATCCGGGAAACCACTTGAGATGCCTCCTGAAATCCTGAATGATCAGCCCCCCACGTCTGATTTCATGATGTAGATCTGCAAGCACAATGTGGAACTCGCAAAGAGTTGTCTTTCCAGACAACTCTTTGTATTTTTCAGCATGAAAAAAGTCGCACTCCATACGCTTGGCTGTAAACTGAATTTTGCAGAGACGAGCACGATCGGGAGGCAATTCGTGGATCGTGGATTCACTGTCGTGGATGTCTCTCAACCTGCGGAAGTGTATGTCCTGAACACCTGCTCTGTCACTGAGCGGGCCGATAAGGAATGTCGGCAGATTGTACGCCGGATTCTCCGGCATTCTCCGGATGCGTATGTCATCGTCATGGGGTGCTATGCTCAACTCAGGCCGGAGGAGCTGGCGCGTATCGGAGGGGTCGACCTCATTCTGGGTTCAAAGGATAAATTTCACCTGTTCGATCACGTTGACAACTTCGTGAAAAAACCGGTTCCGGCTGTCTACATTTCTTGCATCGATGAAGAGAGCGATGCAGACTCAGCCTACTCCGCAGATGTCGGCGGAAGGACGAGAGCGTTCCTGAAAATCCAGGATGGGTGCGATTACTCGTGCTCGTTCTGTACTATTCCGCTTGCGCGTGGGGCAAGCAGGAGTGTGTCGCCGGCAGAAGTGGTGAAACAGGCATCGGATCTTGCTGCGCAGGGGTACAAGGAGATTGTTCTGACGGGTGTCAACGTTGGTGATTATGGGAGGAAGATCGGTACCAGTCTCCTGGACCTCATGAGAAGGCTCGACCGCGTCCAGGGCATCAAAAGAATTCGCATCAGCTCGATCGAACCGAACCTTCTTTCTACGGAAATGATCGAATATATCCTCTCCTCGGACAGGTATTGTCCCCATTTTCATATCCCGCTTCAAAGTGGAAGCGATGCAGTTCTGGGGAAAATGCAGCGGCGATATAGGCGCGGGTTATACGAGAATCTCATACAAAACATCCGTGATCGATCGGACGATGCTGCGATCGGTGTCGATGTCATTACAGGATTTCGGGGGGAGACGGAAGCGGAATTCCGGGAAACATATACCTTCCTTAATGCTCTTCCGGTTTCTTACCTTCATGTTTTCACGTATTCAGAACGACCCGATACCCCCGCGATGAACATTGCCGATCCCGTCGAACCGCGGATTCGCTTCGAGCGAAGCGAGATGCTGCGAAATCTCGGGAGAAAAAAGAAATATGAGTTTACTTCAGGCTTCATTGGGAAAATGCTGCCGGTGTTGTACGAAAACGACGAAAGGATTGGAATGATCGGCGGTTTGTCGCCGAACTACATCCGTGTCACCGCCGAAGCCTCTTCCCCGCGGACAAATGAGATCATTTCAACGAAGATTGTGGGTCTCGACCGTGATGGATGCATCGGAGAGATCACAGGTACGGGCATATTATAATGGAAAGGTCATGTATTGGAAAAATTGCGAACGTGTCGTTGCTCATTTCAGGTCCCGGATATGCTCCGGTTATATGCATGACCCTATGCCGGTTTGACCCCTGAGGGTACGTGGATGACACGACACTAAACCAAACCGACCGATCATCGCTGGAGTAATTATGAAAATTCTCTTTGTCCTGACCTTCGCCTACGTAAGCATCAGCCAGTGCCAGTTTCGGGCAAATCCTGCCGCCCTGGGTAATCACTTCGCAGTGGCGGCGTCATCAATCCCGGCCGAGAATATCTCAGTGTTATCCTCGCACCCTGTTCCGGGCGATCAGACAACCGAAGGCGAGAAAAGTGTGGCGCTTGCTGGGCTTTACTCATTGTTGCTTCCAGGCATGGGAGAACTGTACGCTGGAGACTACAGTTTTGGAAAATACCTCACGATTGCTGAAGGGGGTCTTCTTGTCGCTCTTATTGGTATGGATCGGTATGCCAGCTGGCTTCAGGATGATGCCCACCAATTCGCGGCAGACCATGCCCAGGTGATTATCGATGGGAAGGACGACCGATATTATGCCGCTATCGGAGATTTTGATAACGTGTATGCCTACGATGCTGAAATCCTCCGGGAGCGATCTCTGGGCGATTATTACGATCCTCATTCGGATTATTTCTGGCAATGGGATAATTCCGGGAACAGAAATACCTACCGGGATCTGAAGATTACAAGTGACAGCCGATTCAACGATACCCGTTTTATTGCTGCAGTGATCGGGGTTAACCATCTTATCAGTGTTGTCGACGCCGTACGCCTCGCGATCAAGCATAACAAGAATTTATCGGATTCTCATGATTTTGATATGCATGCAGAACTGCTTGGGAACCTTGGCTCGCCGAACGGGATCCGTGTTACACTCACCCACCGATTTTGACCATCGGCTCGGGCAGGGGTACATTCATCCATATCTGACCGGGGCGGCATCGGGATGAGGAACATCAAACTCGTGGTTGAATATGATGGGACCCGCTATTCCGGGTGGCAGAGGCAGGAGAATGCGCCCTCAATCCAGGCGGAGATCGAACAAAGTCTTCTCGGCATCTTGCATGAAAAAATCGTTATAGCAGGTGCGGGGAGGACAGATGCCGGTGTTCATGCCCGCGGTCAGGTCGCAAACTTCAAAAGTCCGGCAGCGTTCGACCTTTTTACTCTTCGCGGAGGACTGAACGGGACATTGCCCGACGATATTGTAATCCATTCCGTCGATGAGGTTCCTCTGGATTTTCATGCCCGTTACAGTGCCAGAAAGAGAACCTATTCGTATACGATCACAACCGAACCATCTGCGTTACTCCGTGCTTTTAGCTGGCATGTCAGGTATAAGCTGGATCCTGCGTTATTGTCGAGGGCTGCCGACTGCTTAATGGGGGAACATTCGTTTCAGTCGTTTTGTAAGATGCAATCTGAAGTGGATCATTACCGTTGCACGGTCTATGAGGCGGCTTGGACACGGGAAGGCTCCTTATTGAGATTTGTCGTTACGGCTGATCGTTTCTTGCACGGCATGGTTCGAGCACTGACGGGCACGATGGTTGATCTGGCGAGGGGGTACATCTCATACGATGATTTTGAGTCCCTCATAGGAGCCGGGGATCGGACAGAGGCGGGTCCGGCTGCTCCGCCCGCAGGATTGGTGCTGGAAAGAGTTATCTATTGACTGATACGGGGGCGGTCCCCGGGCTGGCAACGTGAGAGAAGACGAAGCTAAGTAGTTGAAAAACACCTCCATTTCTTGTACATTCATCTATGGACTCATCGATCCCGCACTCTAGCCGAGATTGAAAAAATACGATGGCCTCCCAGATTCTCGGCAATATCATCTTCATTCTCTTATTGGTTTTTGCAAACGGCTTCTTTGTTGCCGCGGAATTTTCCATTGTCAAGGTGCGCCTTTCGCAGCTTGAGCGGCTGGAGCAGAAGGGGAGACGAAGCGCTGCGATTGCGCGTCACATTGCAGGTCACCTCGATGCATATCTTTCCGCAACCCAACTCGGGGTCACATTGTCAAGCCTTGGCCTCGGGTGGATTGGTGAGCCGTTGCTCGCCGATATGTTCCGGAATACGTTGGGTCTGGTCAACTTCCTGAGCGAAGCCTCCATTCACGCAATCGCCTTTTTCGTCGCCTTTGGTCTTCTGACCTTTCTCCATATCATCTTCGGGGAATTAGGTCCGAAATATGTTGCCATTCAGCATCCGGATCAGGCGGCAGTTCTGCTTGCATATCCCCTGCAGGTGTTCTATCGAATCTTCCGTCCGGTGATTTGGATGCTGAACAAGTCTTCGAATTTCATTCTACGGTTTCTTGGTGTTGAACCGGTCAAAGTGACAGAACTGGTGCATTCCCCGGAAGAGCTGGAATCGCTTGTTTCCGAAAGTGCCCGGACCGGATTGTTCAACAAGACCGAACAGGAGCTTATTGCAAAAATATTCGAGTTTTCCACAACCACCGCGAGGGAAATTATGGTCCCGCGGCTTGAGGTTGTCGCGGTTGAGGATAACACGCCGAGGGAGAAACTCATCCGCATCGTTACCGAGGAAGGGTACTCGAGAATACCTGTGTTCCATGATTCACTCGACAACATCATCGGCGTCATTTACACCAAGGATCTCATCAGCATGCTTGAGCACCGTGATCTCATCGTCCTCCAGGATATCATACGGCCGGCGTACTTCGTTCCTGATGCAATTAAAATCAGTCAGCTCATGCGCGATATGCAGCTGCGAAAGGTGGCACTGGCTGTTGTCATTGATGAATTTGGCGGCACACAGGGGATTATCACAATGGAGGACATCCTTGAGGAAATTGTCGGCGAGATCCATGATGAATATGACGAGGTCCTCAAAGATGTCGAACAATCATCCGACGGATCCGCGCTCGTGAACGCGAGGATTCCCATAAAGGATTTCAACGACAAATTCTCCAGCGCAATACCCGAGGATGCCGGTTATGAGACTCTTAATGGTTTTCTCTTTCAGATTACCGGCAAAATACCGGATATCAATGAGGAAATCCGGTACGGTAACATGCTATTTACAATTCTGAAGAAAAGCCAGAGGAGATTGCGCCAGGTTAGAGTGAAGAAGGCTCCCCCTGGTATTGTTACCGGCGGGGCCGGGAAGTGAAGGCGGGATTCAGAAATCCTTTCTACCTTCCCTCGGTCACACCTGCAGATCCAACAAACCCCGAAGAAAGCCTTTTTCAGTGAGACTCGGACTCGATGCGCGGAAATATTTTGACTTTGGCATTGGGACATATCTTCAGAACATTCTCCGTGAATTCCCGTCGGTTGATCCTGATCTCGGCGGAGTGTTGTATGTCTCACCAACCGAACAACGACTGATCGATGCAGGCCAGGGATGGCAATTGGTATCAGTCCCCTTCAAGAAGTATTCGTTATCTGAATTAACGCGGTTTTCATCGCGGGCAGGCCGGGACCACGTAGATCTCTTTCATGAGCCCCATTATACGCTCCCCTATTTTATGAATATACCGGCGGTGGTTACTGTTCACGATTTAATTCACATCCGCCTACCGCATTTGTTCACAGCTGTTCAGGTGCTGTACGCGAAAACGGTGATGAGGCATGCGGTAAAATCGGCACGGGCGATCATCACCCTGACGGAATTCGACAAACAGGAGTTGTCGGAACTCTATCCTCGCTTCCGCGATAAGATTTTTGTTATTCCCCTTGCGGCAGGAGGTCATTTCAAACCGATTACTGATTTCCCGAGAGTCCAATCGTTCCGGGTCAAATTCGGTATTGACAGGAATTTTCTCCTTTATGCCGGGAGTCTGAAACCTCACAAGAATATCCCGATCCTGCTCGAAGCATTTGCAAACAGCATTGCACGGGGGAGTATTGACCTGGTCTTTGCGGGTGAAAATCTTTCCGGCAACGAGGTATTATCCCGGAGGGTGGACCATCTCCGTATCGCAAATTCAATTCATGATGTTGGGAGAATTTCGGCGACAGACCTTGCAACGGCGTTTGCCTGTGCGGAAGGTGTCATTCTTCCTTCAGAGTACGAGGGATTTGGACTCCCTCTTGTCGAAGCAATGCAATCCGGTACGCCCGCGATCATTTCGGATGCGCCGGCCTTGATGGAAGTTGCGGGAGGGGCAGCCCTGGTCGTTGAACGGCAAAATGTTGAACAACTCTCAGGTGCAATTGACAGACTTTGTGCAGATCAGGGACTGCGGGACCAATTGCGGACCATGGGGTTGAGAAGGGCGAATCAGTTCTCCTGGCGTAAGACCGCCGAGCAGACTATTGCACTGTACCGTTCTCTTGCGTGAATGGACAAAGGAAGTTGCATACGAAGAGTGGAATTCTTTATATTGCGATACGCGGAGATTGACTGTGCGCGCTTCGCGTTTGAACAACATTGTATCGTGAGGAAGTTATTAACACCGGCGGGAAGATGAATCACATTCAGCGGATAGAGGCAACTAATGGCAGGCATTCTGCAATTATTGTGTTGGCAGAATCTCTCACGCTCGAGCGGATTCGGGCGGACGAACCTTATGCGTCATTGCCATGGGAGGATGTTGATGCGTTTTCTGCTGCCTGCATCGAGGATCTTCTTGAACAAGGTCGCGCCGTGCCGCATGCGGATCTTGTATTGATGCATCAGGCGGTTCGTCCATCGGACGAGTTTCTGAGGAGCTTCCAGGGCCGCGTACATCTCATGGAGCTGCCAGACCGCGCAAAAGTGACGTATCCCTCGTTCATCGGCGATTTCCTGGCATCAACGGGCTATACACGTGTGATCATAATTTTTCAGGTTTTTCCGCTTTTGTCTTCGAAACTATTTTCAAACACATTTTCAATTCTTGGCTCTGAGGATGATAATGTTGTTCTCGGGCAAACGCCGGAGGGAAGTTGTTTCTATCTGGGCTTGCGGAGCCCATATCCCCAATTTTTCTCTGAGAGCTCACCCGATCTCCTTGAGAAATCTTCCGGCATCCTCTCGATGCTCTGTAAAGAAAATGTAATCCTCTGTCCGATCGATCCGGTTTTCTCACTCAAATCCGGAGTCGATCTGTACAGGTTGCGGGAAATGATTGAGGACATTGCTCCCGACGATCCGCTTTATCCAAAAAATACAGCAGCGGTTTTCAGGATTTTTGACAAGAAGTATAAGCCACGAAAGCCGGTCCAATAAATATTGCATTATTTGGAGGGACTTTTAATCCTCCCCACATCGGCCACTTGATCACCGTCGAGAGCGTACGCGATCAATTGCATCTTGAGAAGGTGCTTTTTATGCCTTCCTCTCAACCTCCAAATAAGTTCGACCGGTGCGTTGCGCCAGCTGAAGACCGGCTGCAGATGACCTCTCTTGCTGTGGAGGAAACACCGGAGTTCGAGGTTTCCGACATCGAGGTACGACGTCGGGGAATCTCCTACACGATTGATACGCTTCAAGCCCTCGAATCGCTTTACGGAGATGCCCGACTTTCGATGATCATCGGCTCCGACAATTTTGCCGAGTTCCAGACCTGGAAATCACCCAATGAAATTATCTCCCGGGTTCAACTTGTCGTTATGTACCGCCCTGGCTTCCCGCCCCCGTCTCAGAGGGACAAATTCTCGCGATTGGCGACGTTTGTCAAGGTGCCGCAAATCAGTATCTCCAGCTCGGAAATTCGCCGCAAGGTGAAGATGAAACAATCAATTAAGTACCTTGTTCCGGGGAACGTCGAAGAATATATTCTGAGAAAGAACCTTTACCGCGACTGATTTGCCTCCTATCTAATTTTTTGTATTTTACAATTTTAAGCCAAATCCAAATCCTTCATTTACGAATTTAAATCATGCGCCGACGACTATTGTTGATAGCTCTCCTGTCTACCCTCTTGTCCGTCCCACATGTTCGATCAGAGGTCAAGGGGCGAGAGGCGCAGGGTGTTTACCCCAAAACAACTCCCCGTGCTGTGCAGTGGAAGTCCCCCTCGACAAGCCGGTATTATCCTGATCGGGTAATTGTGAAGTTGCGTCCGATGAAACTCCAAATTGCAAAGCAATCATTTGGGGTGAGAAGTCTGGATCTTTTCGCACAACGATATGGGGTGAAATCGATCGACGCAATGTTTCCCCACCATGCGCCTCCAGCACCGGGAAAGAAAATCGACCTGACGCGATTTTATTATATGCGGTATTCACAATCGGTAGATCCTTTTAGCGTCGCGAAGGAATTGTCGGCCCGACCGGAAGTCGAATATGCAGAGCCCTGGTTCGTCTACGAAGTCGATAAGAGTCCGCTCTTTGTCCCGAATGATACCTTTTATCTGAGCCAGCAATGGGATCTCCGTATCATGAAGGCGGACAGCGCCTGGAACGTTTCACAGGGAGATACATCGGTTTTTATTGCAGTGGTTGATAACGCAATTCAATGGGATCACCCCGACCTGGCGGCGAACATCTGGAATAACCCCGGAGAAATGGGGCTGGACAGCCAGGGCCACGATAAGAGATTTAATGGTATCGATGATGATAGCGATGGTTATGTGGATGACTGGCACGGCTGGGATTTTGCCGGGGCGGACTATAACAATCCGAGTCAGGATAATAATACCGAACCCACTGGTACGAACAACACCCATGGTACGCATGTGGCCGGCATTGCTTGCGCAGCTACGAACAACCAGATCGGAATTGCCGGCGTTGGATTCAAATGCAGAATCCTTCCCGTGAAAGTAGGTGCTGACAATGATTTCAGCGGGACGGGCGGCACAGCGGTGATCCTCGAGGGATTTCCAGGAATCATTTATGCGGCCGACATGGGGGCGATTGCAATCAATTGCAGTTGGGGGGGGGCTGGATATTCGCAGTATGAGCAGGATGTGGTGAATTACGCCGCCGAGAAGGGATCAGTCGTGATTGCTGCAGCAGGTAACACTGGGGATACCCAGATCAGTTATCCCGCCGGCTACGATAATGTCATTTCAGTGGCTTCGACAAATCCTTTTGATATTAAAGCGTCTTACTCGAGCTACGGGCCGACGGTCGATTTATGCGCGCCTGGTGGCGACACACATGCCAATAGCCAGGTCCTGAGCACTTTCTATCCGAATACATATGCCACCGAGATTGGTACATCGCAGGCCGCACCCCACGTTACTGGACTTGCGGCACTGGTGAAGACAGTGTATCCCTCATACTACGGACTCCAGGTTGGTGAACAGATCCGGGTGACGTGCGACGATATCAGCGCAGTCAACCAAGGCTACCTCCAACAGCTTGGTAAAGGGCGGATTAATGCCTATCGTGCCTTGACGGGGTCTTCACCTTCGGTGCGCGTTACTTCATTTACTATCGACGATGCGGCGGGAGGAAATGGAAACGGGGTACCGGAACCGAATGAAACGGTCAATCTTATCACGACCCTTACGAACTATCTTCAACCGACGACTTCAGCCGCAGCGGTAACACTCGTGACTAACGATACGACGGTGCAGATACTTAGCGGTGCCTGGAATTTTGGAACTCTTGGCATGTCGGAGAGCGTCACTTCAACGGCGACGACGTTCCAGATTAAGGTCAAGGGAAGCGTCCCACCCGATCATGTCGTCAATCTCACCTACAATTACTCCGACGCGTCGTATTCGGATTATCAGGTGATCAGCCTCACTGTCAATCCCTCGTACGCTACGCAGTCGATTAACAATATTTCAGTCACGTTTACGAGAAATGGGCGGATCGGGTTTAACGACTTTCCAAATAACACGCAGGGCGTGGGATTCGTCTATAATGGCGGCAACCAGATGTACGAGGGGGGATTGATCTTGGGATACTCCAGCACGCGCCTGGTCGATGTTGTCCGTAACGATGTTTTTACCCAGGACGATGATTTTGAAGCTCACGGGGTTTTCAACCTGCAAACGCCTGGTCTTCTTTCAGATCAGGACGGCGCAACGGCGTTCTCGGACAGTCAGGCTCCTGCCACGAATGCCATTGGCTTGGCTGTGAAGATGTCGACGTATGCGTTTGCAGGATCGTTGGACCGGGATTATGTTCTCCTTCGCTATGATATCAAGAATATCTCCGGTTCGAACATTTCGGACCTCTATACCGGGCTCTTCATAGACTGGGATATGCTTCCAGTCGGACTAGCACCGGCTGACTATTACAATAATAACCGGACTTTCTATGACAGCTCGAGGAGCCTGGGATACGCATGGTATGACACAACTGCGTTGACGACGTATTGCGGCGCAAGGGCCTTGACCGGAGGTGGGAGCTATTACGGATTAACAATAGATTCAGCCAACGGGTCCAGGGCAATGAAGTGGGGATGGTTGACAAGCGGAATCCATCTGATGACTCAGAGGAACGATATAGATTTTGTGGTCGGCTCGGGACCCTACAGCATCTTGAATGGGTCGACACAGACTGTTGGATTTGCATTAATCGGTGGTGTGGGACTTCCTGCCTTCCAAACACATGCTGATGCCGCGTTCGCGAAGTGGCGTGTCATCATGAGCGAGTTATCAGGACGTCCGCTTTTCGAGATTTCAATTCATCAGAATCCCGCATTTACACGATATGCCGACCTTTACGTGGTCTCTGACTCCCAACTGGTCGCTCCGCCGATCATGACTATTCAGAATACCGCCCCTGCATCCATCGACACGGTGGTGCTGACTCAGGAAATGGATAGCACCTCAGTGTATAAAGGAGGTTATCAATTCACTACCGCAGGAGCAAAGAGCATTCAGATAACTGCACGCACTGTGGGCGGGATGGATACTATCGTGAACCGCTCGCTGCAGGTTGTGCTTGCTCAAACCGGCATTGCGCAGCAGATCGACGCTCCCGATCATCGGGCGACCGCCTTCATTCCCTCGAATGCTCTTTCCGAGGAAACCTGCTTTCTCTCCTATTCTTCAGATGATCAGCTGCATACACCGGCATTCTATCCCCGTACCTATTCATTCGGACCGGAAAAGAATTTTTCTTCTCCACTTTCAGTTAAGTTCTCGTATGCCGATATTCCACAGTTCAGCGGAAAAGAACGGTACGTTCATATTTTCCGGCACGCAGGCAACGGATGGGTCCGCCTGGATAGCTGGATAAACACAAAGACGAAGAGTGTTCAGGCGACCGTATCAACCCTCGGTGAATTCGCGCTCGGTCTGGACGAAACGTCGGCATCCGGTTCACTGCCAACAGAATTCACACTTTTCCAGAATTACCCCAACCCGTTCAACCCTGATACACGCATCCGTTATGTGACCCCCGCTGACGGCCGGGTCCGTCTGAGAATCTTCAATCTTCTCGGACAACAGGTACGGTTGCTCATCGATGGGTATCAGGATGCTGGATTGCACGAAGTCGTCTGGAACGGTAAGAATGAGCAGAGCGAGCCGCTCGCCAGTGGTTTGTATGTTTACAGATTAGAACAACTCCGGGGCAATACGATAATCTCGAGTACATCCCAGAAAATGCTTATGGTGAAGTGAGGATTTATGAAAAAGAAGAATTATCTCGTTCGCGCTGCACTAGGAGTGACGGCATATCTTATCGTCTCATGCTCAAACAGTGGGAGTGGGCCTCCTGTCAAAACCCCTGACCAGCTTTTGGCTGAAGGGTGGCAGGCGTATAGCCAGAAGAACTACCAGAGTGCGCGGAATTCTTTTGGGCAGGCGATCAGCGCCCGCTCCGGGTTCACCGATGCGTACAATGGTGCTGGCTGGTCGGACGCCAAGCTCAATAACATGAGTGAAGCAGCGAATGATTTTTTAACGGGATATGGGACGAATTCCACGAATCAGCAGATTCGGGGACAGATCGGAGCAGGGATGGGATTTGTGTTGAACACCCAGAAAAACTATCAGGAGTCGCTCTATTGGTCCGGCCTTGTTCTGCAGTCCGATTCGAACTGGACGTTTACACGCGACCTCTCGCTTACCTCCGCAGACCTGTTTATCCTCCGTGCAGAGGACTACTTCGCGCTTGCGAGGTTCGATTCGAGCCTCATGGAAGTGCAAAAGCTTGACGCGCGTGATACCGTGAGCTTCGCCCCTGATGTGTCGACTGATCTGGGGCGCATTGAGCTTGCCGCCGAAATCGAACGACTCCAATCAATTCACTGATATTTTCTGCGTTGCGATCCGCGCGACGGTAGGGGGTATGAAGAAGGGTGACTAGGGACAGTGTTATTTCACCAGCGAATGCATAATCATCGCGCCGATGAAAAATCCGACCCAAAACGCATACCCTACAATAACCCACATGCTCGCTCGTATCTCCATGAGATTTATCTTCGGCGTCCTCCGTGAAGGAGCGCTTGCTTCCTTTTGTTCCATGGCTAAACGATGGTGTTGAGTTTGAAAGAAAAGGAGAGGCGCATCAGACAAGATACGCACTCCGCTGTCTGGATTCTATGACCTGTGTGAACACTATCACAATAAAAATTTCCCGTTTCAAGAGCAAGGGTGCGATTCCCCTTTTTCCCATTCATTTGACGGGAATCGCCAGAATTGCTCATTTCCCGACTGTGGGCAATATGCTGATTCTTGTTTTATCCGTTTTATTGGTTTCGCATCCGGCAGTTGCTCAAAACGGTTACTGGTCACTTTCGACATACGGGAGTGGTCGATTTTCCGAGGTCATGTTCTCCGACACAACCAATGGTTGGGTGGTCGGTGATTCTGGAAAAATCATGAGGACGACCAACAGCGGTATTTCGTGGAGTGCGCAGCTTTCCCACACTAACCGAAACCTCTATTGCGTGTATTTTGTAAACCACGACACTGGGTACGCTGCGGGTGCG
>JAWOMQ010000192.1:0-9581 GCA_033852415.1 Bacteroidota bacterium | reverse complement strand
GCTCCAAACTTCTTATCAATCACCACATTCCTCCCCTTCGGCCCAAGCGTCGCTTTCACCGCATCGGCCAGTTTATCCACACCTTTCTTCAACGCGCTCCGCGCGTCTGCTCCAAACGTTATGATCTTTGCTGACATAGTAATCTACCTCTTTCAATATTTTGTGATGAATGATTAATTCTTTGATGAAGGCAGGATGGCGAAAATATCGCTCTCGCGGAGTATCAGATATTCCTGACCGTCGATCGTTGTTTCAGTACCTGAGTATTTTCCGTACAGAACTCGGTCACCGACCTTCACTTCAATCGCTATCGGTTTACCGTCGTCTGATTTTCTTCCAGGACCGACCGCAACGATCTCACCAACAACAGGTTTTTCTTTCGCGGTATCAGGGAGAATAATACCCCCTTTAGTCTTCTCATCTGCGGGGATCGGTTTAATGATCACACGGTCAGACAATGGTTGAATCTTCATTTGTGGACCCTCCAAAGATTAAAAATGTGATTGGTTGAAAATGCGGGAAGAAGGATGACAATCGTACAATCTTCTCCTCTGATTTCATATGTATGGAATAACGCTTCAAAGGCTGTGCCAGCAGCAGATAGCGAAATCGAACCAAATTTCACCATTCTTGTTTGAAGCCGACCCTGGAATATTGCTTGATCATGCCATTCTGACAGATGTAGTCTTCTAATTTTCAGTCTCTCAAGCCAATTCGGCAAATTCGCACATGTGGGAAGAATTTCATAAATTGCACATCATAGTATTTGCAAAACTCAACATGTTCATCACTCCTGGTAGAAGAGTCTTATCCGCTTTGCTCCTTGGATTTGCGGCCCACGCGCCAATGATGGGTCAGAATGAGCAGCCGGCGGACACGCTTGCCTTTGGTCTCCTGATACCGGCGACGGCCACGATGCAAAGGGCATGGGAAATTCCTCGTAATCCGTTGACTGATTCGGTCTCTCCTGACAAAAATGAAACAGAACTGGTTCGTTATGGATACAACGCGTTTACGCACACCAACGCTGGTAGCCAATCTCTTATGGGGAATTCACTGTCGTGCAGCAATTGTCACCTGAACGCAGGCCAGAGGGAGAAAGCATTGCCGATCGTCGGCGTAACTCAAGTCTATCCGCAGTACAATGCCCGGTCTGCACGAACGATGGATGTCGAGGACCGGATAATCGAATGTTACAAGCGAAGCATCGACGCTTCACGTCTCGCCGGAACCAAAAGCGCTGGCGAAACCTCAGAAGAGGAACTCCGGAAAACTAAGGAAGTAACGGGCATTGCGGCCTACTTATCCTGGCTTTCGAAGGGCGTCAAGGCAGACAAGGAACTACCCTGGCGGGGCAAGAATGTAATCGAGGAATCGAAGCGCATCCCGATAGGCAGACTCGATACAGCATTGGGTCACACGTTATATCTTGATCGATGTTCAAATTGCCACGGAGAAGATGGGCAAGGCGTGTACATTGGTGATAAAAAAGCCGGCCCGCTTTGGGGTAAAGAATCCTGGAATGACGGGGCGGGTGCTGCCCGTATTTATACACTGGCCGGCATTATACGCTACATGATGCCATACCTTGATCCTGGCAGCCTGACCGATGAAGAGGCGCAGAATATCGCTGCGTACATTAATTTCAAAGAGAGGCCGGAATATCCTCTGAAGGGAGAAGACTACCCTGGAGGCAAACCTCCGTCCGATGCGGTGTATTACATGATTAATGGCAAGAAATGATTTTGCGGGCCGCCTTTGGACACCAGCCCGCAATTTCAAGCAAACGAATTACCCGCCAGCAAAGCAATACGCGCAGCCGCGCTCTTGCAAACGATTGACGGCATAAACGCCTGAGGGGACTATCTGAATCCCTGGTAACAATCCCGCAACCCAATCCTTTTTCACTTCAGCTCCGTCCATGTTCATTTTCTTAGCGACCATGCCGCTCATGACGGTCAATGCGACATTGCAAACCCCAAAAAGGACGCCATCTTTCTGAAGCTCATCAATGGACATGCCCGGTACCGGGAGACTGCCTTCTTTAGCTTGCCAAAAGGCGTTATTGGGAAGAATCGCCTTCGTCATCATATCGGTAACCTTGAACGTTTCTCCCAGCTTATATTTCTCCCACAGTCGATTTTCCATTGCCAGGGGAATCGCATTGTGGCGAAGAACAATGGCAATCGAAACATCGCTGGCCTGAACTCCAGCCTCAGCATGCGACATAAGGAGCACGCGTGCCCAAGCCAGGGGGAGCCCCTCATTCGAGCTTGGCGCATCGAATAATTGTTTGTGCTTGCCATTGATTTTGCCGAGCCAGCTTTCGAAAGCGCTGTCATCGGATTTTTCCTGCAGGAATGACGGTTTCGCGGAAATATTGATGGGAAGAGCGAGGCCGGTCAGTCCCACAGCAGCGGCCCCCTTGGCTATTGAACCGAGAAAACCTCTGCGTTGCATGGCCTTGTCCATATCGACCATTAAGATACCCTCCTTGGTGTAAGAACGTGATTGTTACGATGATTTAGAACAAAAAATCTACACAATTCCTCGGCTGAAGTCAAGCGCTTTTCCATCGTCGGCAACAACTGTTCACGCGTCAAGCTCTGAAAGAATTTCACCCCCTTCACGACACAATCTCTCACTTAGCATACATCATTTTCTGTGTAATCGTATAGGATCTTCCCTTCTGGTCTACGGGCTGCGCAATCATACGATAGAAATAGACGCCGCTCGAGATCACGGATGGATTCCATGCAATTTCATATCGTCCCGCAGTTTTAACCCCCTGAAACAGGTTCTTGACCAGCCTGCCCAGAACATCGTAGACACTGAGTGAGACCCGGCTTGCTTGGGGTATCGCAAACGAGATCGTTGTGGATGGATTGAATGGGTTAGGATAATTCTGGGACAACACGAACTCCCTGGGAAGATTGTCGGGAGCATCCATCACACTCGTCAGCACCGCAAGCACAACAGGGACAGAGATTGCACCTCTCAACGGATCATCGCTCAGGATCGGAATGTCGGATTCATATGTCCCCTTGGGCAGTCCTTGCCGCGAGATTGTGAGGTTTACAGTTTGAGTCTGTCCCGGTGCGACAGTCCCTGAATCTGGCAAAACATTCCACCAATGTCGCGCAAGGAGGAGCCACCCAGCGCCGTTATTCGCAAGTACGCGATTTCCCCCCATAAGAATAGCACCGGCGTAGAAGTCATCATCAGCGACCACCATGACACGTCCGTATCCGAATGTCCCGACGGCGACGTGACCTTTTCCGCTCAGATCCCAGACTATCATCTCTGCAGCTCCATTCACAAGGAGTGAATTCACAGGCCCCGGAACGTATATCGAATCACATCCGGCAGTGACGATATGGGGTATGATGTTCTTTGTGAAACCGTAGACTCCGGAGACGCCTGTGTAAACAATCCCATACGGAATCGTGAGACTGTCAAAATCGCCGCTGAACGAATCTCCTTCTATCATCAACCCTCCGCCCCGCGCTACCCAGGACCGGAGTGCCGCAAGTTCTGCCGTCGTGTATGTCCCGTTGCTTTCTGTAATGATCACAAGATCAAAATGACTCAACGATCCCGAGTCGAACGGTGAAGTATTAACAGAAACCGATGCTCCCCGGGCTTCCAGGTCAGAAAGAAGGGTGGCGAACGAGAGGGTATCACCAATATTCAGGTGTGCCTGGTCGAAGAGTATATTCGAGCCGGATAAATCTGTAGCGGTTAATATCATGGGACCGGTTGAAATTTTGCTGATTATCTCTGCCTTGGCTTGAATTCCGTGAGCACCCTCCTTCAAATCAGGATCCTTCGCACGAAGCTCAACATCGAGGGCAGGCATCGCAAATTGACGGATCAGGCCGATTCTCCCTTCACTATACGGTTTGGGGATCCTGAGGTCTTTTCCAATAGCCCAATGGAGGTCACCGGTGCCGGTGTTACCAATGACCAGGGCTCTTGAAATAGTATTCGAGTCCCCAATTGCAACTCCAAGTGATTCAGGGGCGACAGTAATGCTTGGAGGATTCAGCCCTTCACCAGTCAGAGCCACATTCATCACAAGATGTAAGCTGTCATTCGAGAAAATGGACAGGTTCCCGTTAGCAATTCCGCCCGCAGCGGGCGTAAATTTCACCATGACCGCTTGTTGACCTGACGCGGGGATTGTAAACGCAGTTTTATCGGTTGTAAAGACTGAATCTGAAGAAAGAATGTTGCTGACCCTCAGAGTGTCGGATCCGCTGTTCCTGATGATCAACTCTTTGGTCTTCGAATACCCGATGAATGTGCCGCCAAAGTTGACGCTGTCCGGCTCCACAACGATGGATGGCCGACCAATGACGTGGACCAAAAGCTGGAGAGGATAAATAGAGCGCACGGGATCGTTGCTAAATATATTCAACGAGCGCTTGTAATCTCCGCCTGGAAGACTCAGAGCGTTGATACCGACAGTCACATCCTGCGTCCCACCGGGGGTGACGACGCCGGAATCGGGATTAACCGAGAGGCCAGTAAGTTCCTGCCCCCCGACCGTGATTTCATCCCACCACGCAGGTATCGCTGGCGTGAAGCTGTAAAGGTGCAGCTCGGAAAAATTTGGTGTGGCTGTATCCCGGAATGGGAGGTCGTTTGCGATGAGTTGGTCATCTATGTAATAGTCAAACCTCTTCGCGGTCCAGTCGATGTTGAGAAATTGTACATGATACCAGGTATTTGTCGCGTAAATGAAGGATGCATCGTACGGATACAGGACAAAGCGGTGATCTCCACGGGCCATAAACCAGAAAGCTCCGAGATCAAAGGTCACCGCGCTGTCACCAAGGACAAAATATGCAGCAGCTTGCGAGCTGTCAACCATGCCGTCTCCAACACGAACCCAGAAGGACACGTTTTTCACCTGTGATGCCGGGAAATCTGTATATACGCCATCGAAGTGACCCTCGCTCACGACACGGGTTTGAGTCAACGAATAAATTGTCCCGTTCGCTGCCGTTGATGAGGTGACCGATCGAGAATGATCAGAATTCACTATCCAATTCGGGGATAAACTTCCGGTCTCAAAATCATCGGCAAACAGGGCATGGTTCAAGGAGGTGACACTTCTTACTGCCTGAAGAATTTTCTTTTGGGCAACGGTCTTCGGGGTGTTTGAGGGGTCCGGGGGCAATAGTGAACGCGTACTCCTTTCCGTCGTGGTGACGGATAAGTGAGGTGAAAGATGGTGACCAATCGCCCAGAGGAGATCACCCGCACCGTCATTCTCTATTGTGACCGTCCTCGAGGTGCTATCCCCCTCCATGAGCGATACCAGGATCGAATCCGGGGTCACGTGAATGCTCGGCGGAAAGGCCGCGCGACAGGTCAAAGCGATATGCAAAAGAGGATGAAGAGTATCATTACTCATGAGGCTAAGGATACCCTGAAACAGCCCGGTATCGGCGCTGGAAAATTTTACCAGCAGGGGCTGCTGGCTGTGGGGTGGGATCAGGATGAAATTCAGATTGGCGAGAAAATGTGGATCGCTGGAGCTGATTGCGCTCACGTTCAATGCGACGGATCCGGCGTTCTCGATGATCACAGTATCTATCTTATCATAGCTGACATACGCCGTACCATAATTCAAACTTTCCGGGATGGCAACAATCATAGGCCGCCCGGTGACATGAAGTTGGATTGGAACATATTTCAGATTCTGCACCGGATCATCGCTGGATATCTCGATTCTCGATTGATAGTCACCAGCGTAAAGCACATTCGTGTTAATGTTGATCGATGCGATCTCGGAATTATTCGGGGCAACAATTCCAGAATCAGGTGTAACAGACCACCAAATGCGCTTTTTCGCGAGCCAATCAATACCATTGTTACCCAGCTGGCGGTTCTTGCCCTGCAAGATTTCAAGTCCCCAAAAATCATCGTCCCCCACAACCATGACATTCCCAAAACCATACGATGCAACAGCGACATGCCCTGAACCTTTTGCATCAGTGACCACCAGCTGAGCGCTGGAGGTGACAGCTAGTGAATTCACAGGTGCGGGCAAATAGATCGTATCGCACCCTTCGGTGACATAGTGATTCACAATATTCTCGGTATAGCCCGCCCATCCGGGGATTCCGGTGTACTGGATCCCGTAGGGAACCGGGAGTGAACCAAAATTCCCGCCAAAAGAATCTCCTTCAATAAGGAGACCGCCCCCATTAGACACCCAGACACGCAAATCATTCAACTCACTTGCCCCGTACACACCGCTCCCTTCGGTAATAAATACGACATCGTAGTTATTCAAAAGGGCCGACGTGAAGATGCCCGTATTTACAGTTACTGCAGCTCCGCGGGCCCGCAGGTCTCCTAAGAGTATTGTAAAAATCGAGGTATCCGCATTCTGTGCATGTCCCATGTCAAACAGGATTCTGACACCCGTAAGACTTGAAAGCGAAGAAACAAAGTCTGCATTTGCGCGTGATGCGTCAACGTCGCGGGGGGACAACCTTTTTGCCTGCAACTTTGTTGCTTCATCTTCTTCCCCTGAGACATTGAATGCCGGGGTGGGGAAACGGAACAATTGCAGTGGACTTTTCATGGCAAGTGCTGTTGCATCGGTCCTGTTCCCGATGAGCCAATGCAGATCGCCCGTGCCACTGTTACCGATTGTCATTGCTTCTGTTGAACTATCCCCTTCCATCAAACTCACAGAAAACGAATCTGGCTGAACTGTGATGGCCGGAGGGTTTGCTCCCTCCCCTTTTACTCCAAGGTGAACGACCGGATAGGCAGTGTCGTTGCTGGTAATCGTGAAAACACCGCTTGAAAACACCGGGCTGATGGGATTAAAAGTAACATGCAACGCCTGACTGCCGCCCGGCGGCAAAGTAAGGCCCATTTGATCAACCACAAACAGGGGATTATCGGACGAGATATTGCTCACGATGAGCGTATCGGATCCAGGGTTCCTTACCGTCAGGGTTTTTGTCTTCCCGAATCCAATGAATGTAATACCAAAATCTATGCTGTCAGCACTGAGAGCCACGATGGGCCGGCCTGTGACCCGGAGATTGACAGGAATGATTGTCGGATTACGGAGCGGATCATTATTATGAATCACCATCTGGGCATTATAGTTTCCAGGGTATACATTCAGGCCATTGAACTTCAGTAGCACCTGCTGCGTTCCGCCACTGTCAACCCGACCTGTCGAAGGAATTTCTGTCAACCAGCCAGAGCTCCTCTTCCCTGCCCATAAGAGCATGTTCTTCAAGAACAGCCCTGCTCCTTCCTCGCCAGAGTAATAGTAATGATAATCCGGATCCTGACCCGTGAGAACAACTCTCCCCGCACCGACCCCTGCCGCAAGCGTAACAGCAAGATTTCCATTTGTCGGGGCGTCAGAAAGCGGTTCAAAATGCGAGTCATAAGAGCCAAAAAGGTTATGATAAGATATTCGCCACCCACTTAAAGAACTGTCCTCGAGGAAGTGCATAATTGGATGGAACGGCGTCAGGATATGAACAGTGTCGCCAACGAGATCAGCCGCAGAGATTGGCCATGGAAGCCACAGCCAGGCATTTGCAGTCGAAGACGGTTCCGAAAGAACAACAAGCCCTCCGCCTGATTGCACAAATGCGGCAATGTCGTTCTTTCTATTCAACAGTGAACTTAATGCTTGATTTGACGAACCACCCGTCCAACCCACATACAACACGTCGAAACGCTCAAAATTAATTGTGTCCAGCTCGGAAGGCTCCACCAATGTATAGGAGAATCCGAGAGAATCCAGCGCGAGGTAATTTTCTGGTTGTCCCTGATCGGGCGTGAGAATGCGGAGGGTCGCATCAGCATGCGCAACATGTACCGTGCACGGCCGGTGAACGGCAGTCAGCGAATTTTCGACGGTCTCCATTCTCTGGGGAACAATCGCAGAGACCGATAGTTGCCTATCAATGGTACGTTCAGGCAGGGCAAAAGACAACGGAATATTCTGTCCCGATGGGTAGATATTCTCAATGGAGTAGGTGAGAGCGCCTCGTCCCTGATTGCTTATTGCGAGGTTCCGCTGCGTGCTGTCATTCTCGGCAACGATAACAGAGAGAGAATCCATGGATACTAAAAGCGTCGGTGGATATTGAATGGTGAATACCGAATCGCTCCGGAAAAAGACCGTTGAATCCGATGCATCCATGATCTCAACTTCCGCTTGCTCAGACGGGGTTGGCGGAACAGACCACAGGAATTGCCCTGGAACCGCTGGAACTGAGGAGGCGATGTCGATCCAGAAATTGCCTGCATCGGTCGAATATCTGATATTTACCGTTGATATTCCGCTCGACAGCCACCTGATCGTGTCGATATCCCCGATATAGAAGATTTCGCCACCGTCGGGGCGCACCAGCCGAATAGGTGTCGGCGTGAACCGGTAGAAAACACTGGGCCAGCCGTTGTTTGTCCGCAGATCTGTCACGCCGGTCGTGACTGATCCAGTTGTTCCTTCTACAAAGTGGCCCGAACCCCCGACACTATCCTTGATCCCAATCGATGCAGATTCGTAAATTCCGGACGCACCAGTAACGGGACCGTACCAGAACTCAATGATGTTCGTTTTCTCATAAAGACGCACTTCAAAATTGATCGCTGCACCGCCAATATAGCTGGATTGAACGCCTTGCCACTCGATAGTAAACACGCGGTTCGGTGAAGATCCAGCCAGCGTATACTGGATGGAGCCGTTCCCGGTTGTCAGATCATCCCACCATGGCGCAGCGACGTTTTCCGGGCGGATCGTTGTAAAGAGTGAATTATTGGCTGATGATGTGGATGATGAAAGTGCTCTCGATTCAGATCCGAATTCGACCCAACCATTCGTGCAAATCCGGATACTATCGTAAGGGACGCCGTCATAAATAAAGTTGAAGGGCAATGCGATGTTTGCCGCTTCATCATCTCCGGAGGGCCCCAGCGTTCCCGTTATTGACACGTACGTTGAATCGAATGTGGTTCGGTTGTAGAGCGATATGAGCGTTTGACAATGGGAGTTGACCGGTAGGACGAGAGAAAAAACGATGACACAAATAAGTGTCATAGTCACACGGTATTCACGGATCATTGCTGACATTGGTCGAGTCCTCCTTTATGTAGAGTTTGTGTGCGGATCAGCGGCGCCATGCGAAGGCAACGGATTGACCGAATGCTAATCCATTGCCTGATAGACCAGCCCCACGAGAGATTTACAACTATACGTTCTACCCAACTAGCAAAAGCAGCGGACAAAGATGCAACGATACAATGATATCATCCTTCAGGATGAATCATCGAATCAGGTAGAGTAGAAGAAATAGAATCTTCGGTCTGAACAGCCCCGATAATATACAATTTCCAGCCCGATTGTCAAGAAGGACCAGCCCTGGTTAATCGCTCGATCATAAGAGAAGAGAGATGACCCCTTGGTGCGCAGTGCCATTGACAGTCTCCATACCCGTCTCCAAAATAGCTCAAAGTGCGAAATCGCCAGGGATATCAAAGCCGCGAACAAAGGGATGAGAGGGCAGATGAAGGATAAGGTTCTCTCG
>JAWOMQ010000011.1:0-7841 GCA_033852415.1 Bacteroidota bacterium | reverse complement strand
CACCGCGACTGGTGCGATCTCCACGATCTGATGAATTCCGCCCTGCACAAGCTGGAACGGGAACTGGCACACCATGTGGTTACCGTTGAACTGCCGGCAGATTTCCCGCTCGTGAAAATTGATTACGGGTTGATCGAACAGGCATTCATGAATTTGTTGCACAATGCTTCACTGTACACGCCGCCGGGATCGAAAATCGACATACGCGCATCTATTGAAGATCAGAATCTCGTCGTTACCGTGACCGATAACGGACCTGGATTTCCGAAAGAGGCGTTGCCGAGGGTCTTTGAAAAATTCTACCGCGTCCCGGGTACCGGAACCGGCGGCACAGGTCTGGGTTTATCGATCGTCAAAGGGTTCGTCGAGGTGCACGACGGAACGATCACCGTGCAGAATATGCCTGATGGAGGTGCGCGATTCGTGGTACGATTGCCGACAGAATTTCAGCACACGCAGCAACAAATTCTAGAAGATCATGGGTAACGCTGTTCGGGTTTTGGTCATCGATGATGAAGTTCAGTTGCGCCGCCTCCTGCAGCTGACACTGGAGACCGGCGGCTTCGTAGTGCATGTCGCCCAATCCGGGGATGAAGGACTTCGTCAGGCCGCAATGGTAAGGCCGGAAATCGTCATTCTGGATCTCGGGTTGCCGGACATGGACGGGATTGAGGTATTAAGAAAGCTGAGAGAATGGGCCACGTTTCCGATTCTGATACTTTCAGTCCGGAGCGCCGAACAGGATATCGTTGCTGCGCTCGATGGCGGCGCTGACGATTACCTGACGAAGCCATTCCGCAGTGGTGAGCTGCTGGCGCGCGTCCGGAACGCCCTCCGACATCATCAGGAATCAGCCCAAGGATCCGTCTTTCACTGCGGTTCAGTCTGTGTCGACCTGGGGGCGCGTGTCGTCAAGAAAAATGACGAGGTTGTAAAACTGACGCCGACAGAATATTCGTTGCTGGCATTGTTCGTTCGCAACGCCGGCAAAGTACTCACGCATCAGTATATTTTACAGCAAGTGTGGGGGCCAACATTCGAGGGGGAATCCCACTATTCACGCATTTTTGTCGCTCAGCTACGGAAGAAGCTCGAAGAGAACCCTGATAAGCCGCGGCTCTTTGTTACTGAATCGGGGATCGGGTACCGTTTGTGCGTTGACGATTAGAGTGCGCCGCTAACCCATCGCTCGAACATCGCGTGCTATGGACAGTTTCCGGCTCATTCCATAACAGGAAAAGTCGCCAAAATTATCAAAGGCACTTCCACCTCCATTGCTAAAGTCATAGGACGATCGGGGTGGGAATAATCATCCCTCATGATGTTCTTAATTATCAAAATCACTGTTGATTTTCTCCTTCACCCCGCCTATCTTGAGAGCAGGCATGTCCAACCACTTAAACGAGGTCACCTATGCATCCATACAATTCTAACAGGTACAACCGCAGGAATTTTTTGAGAACCAGCTTGACGGGCGGAGCTCTCATCGCTTCTTCCCCGTGGCTCGCCAAAGCAACTGATTTGCTCTCAGTAGCACCCGCTCAGGTTCCCACGACGCCATTCGACCTCGAAGAAATTACAATCGTAGAACTGGGAGCGGGCATCCGCTCCGGAAAATACACTGCCCGATCCATTTCCGAGAAATATCTTGCACGAATCAGTGAAATTGACAAAAGAGGCCCTTCGCTAAACAGTATTATCGAGTTGAACCCGGACGCACTTGCGACAGCGGATGAACTCGACAAGGAATTCAAAGAAAAAGGACCTCGCGGACCAATGCACGGCATTCCGGTGCTGATCAAAGATAACATTGACACCTCAGATCGTATGGCAACTACCGCTGGCTCTCTCGCGCTCGTGGGCTCAAAACCTCCTGAAGATGCGTTTGCCGTCAAACAACTTCGCCTCGCCGGTGCCGTCATTCTCGGCAAAACAAATCTCAGTGAATGGGCTAATATCCGGTCAGGCCATTCCACAAGCGGTTGGAGCGGACGGGGAGGACTGACGAAAAACCCTTACGCTCTTGATCGCAATACCTCCGGGTCAAGCTCCGGCTCAGGAGCGGCTGTATCTGCAAATCTCTGCGCTGCCGCAGTCGGAACCGAAACCGACGGCTCAATCGTCAGCCCTTCCTCCATCAATGGCATCGTGGGTATTAAGCCCACGGTGGGACTCGTGAGCCGTACCGGGGTCATTCCAATCTCTCATACGCAGGATACCCCCGGACCAATGGCGCGAACTGTTAGTGACGCTGCTATTCTCCTTGGATCTCTCACAGGGGTAGATTCTGAAGACAAAGCAACAGGAGCAAGCCGCGGAAATTCTTTACACGATTACACTAAATTTCTCGACTCCACTGGTCTCAAAGACGCCAGAATTGGTGTGGTGCGATCCTATTTCGGTTATCACGAGGGTGTGGACCGGCTCATGACCGCCGCAATCGAAATACTCAAGAAACAGGGTGCCGTTGTTATCGATCCCGTAGAAATCAAATCCTTCAACCAACTCGGAAATGCTGAGGATATTGTGCTTCACTATGAGCTCAAAGCTGACATGAATGCTTACCTGGCACGCCTCGGCCCGAATGCCCCGGTGCATACGCTTAAGGAAATTATCGAGTTCAACGAAAAGAATGCAAAGACCGAGATGCCCTATTTTGGTCAGGATGTCTTCATAAAGGCAGAAGCAACAAAAGGATTAACCGATAAAGAGTATCTCACAGCGTTGGCAAAATGCCGCAAGCTCACACGAACCGAAGGGATCGATGCGGCCATCAGGAAACATAATCTCGACGCGCTTATTGCTCCTACTGACAGCCCGGCATGGCTGACTGATTTGGTCGATGGGGATCACTTTCTCGGCGGGAGCTCAACCGCCGCCGCCGTGGCGGGTTATCCGAGTGTGACTGTTCCGTCCGGATTTATTTTTGGGTTACCGGTTGGTATGTCGTTTTTTGGCAGCGCGTGGAGCGAACCGAAACTTATCAGACTTGCTTATTCCTATGAGCAAGCAACAAAATTCCGCACACCACCGCGGTTTCTGCCGACAGTAGGCATGGGGGAATGATTCAACGGTGTCTGTTTAAGCCACTTCCATTGGGAAGAATTCGGCTCCGAAACGATCAGGCGTGAACGGGCTGTGATGCCATTGCCTTGAGCATCATGATGCGCCGGGCGATGGGCGGGTGAGTACCAAAGAGCTCTGCGGTAAATCCCTCCTTCAGGTTCATGCTTCTCCCCAGGGGATCGACGATGCATAGGTGCGCTGACCCTTTGTTGATCGATTTTGTCGGAGCTGTAGCCGCGTCCAATTTCTCGAGGGCACTTGCCAATGCGAGCGGGTTGCGTGTAAGTTCGGCGCCCGATGCATCGGCCAGATATTCACGTTTACGCGAGACCGCCATTGCCAGAAGCTGGCTGACGATCGGTGCAAGGATCATGGCAATGATCCATATGGCCAGAATGACCAGCAGTACGGGTCCGCCAGATCTCGATCGTTTGCCCCCACCCCGCACCACTGCGCGACCTCCGCCGAACCGCAGCATATTCCGGGTCCCATCGGCGATGAGCAGAATTCCTCCGACAAGCCCCGCAACAACGGTCATCAACCTGATGTCATAATTCTTGATGTGGCTCATCTCATGGGCTATCACCCCCTGGAGTTCTTCACGGTTAAGAGTCTTGACAAGACCTTCCGTGACAGCGACATAGGAATGCTCGGGATCGTGCCCTGTCGCGAAAGCGTTCGGGTCGTCATCAGGAACGATATATATCTGAGGTTTTGGGAGCCCGCTGGCTATGGCCATCTCATCGACAACATTCCGCAGAACGGCATAGTGTTGATCATTCTCGGGTACAGGATACGCACCTGTTGTATTGAGAATTGTTTTCGCACCCCGGCGCAGACTATACATTGACGTACCACTCCCAAACATCAAGGCGACAATTGTGCCGACCGGAATCGGGAACCCCGAATCGCCCATGATGTTGAACGGATCGACTCCGAGGTAGAAGAGATCGAATCCGTATCCTAAAAAACAGAAAAAAAGAATGAACAGCGTGATAATAATAATGGTCGCCCTGTGATTCCGCTTTTGCTGCTCGTAGATATTGAGAGCCTGCTCCACGGCGCTGCATCATTTCTTTATGGAAAGATTGACGACAGGAGCCTCACGTTCCTCCTGCTGTTGTATCTGGTACAACTCCGCAGGCTGAAAATTGAACATCGAAGCGATGATGTTTCCCGGAAACACCTGCTGAGCGATGTTAAATTTAGTTGCAATATCATTGTAAAATTGCCGGGCAAAACTCACTTTATTTTCCGTGCTCGTCAGCTCTTCCATCAATTTTGTCACCTCTTCATTCGACTTGAGGTTCGGATAATTCTCAACAAGAGCAAAGAGCTTTGAAAGCGCCTGGGTGAGCTCGCCCTCCTTCATAGCCGAATCGGCGATCCCTTTTGCGCTCACTGCAGCATTGCGGGCTTCAATAACCTGCCGGAGCGTGTCCTGCTCAAATTCCATGTATCCTTTTACCGTGTTCACAAGATTTGGGATGAGGTCGTGCCGCCGTTTCAGTTGTACATCAATCTGTTTCCATCCGTTCGCAACCTGATTTTTGAATGTAATCAACCCGTTGTACTTCGCGATGGCCCACACGACAACCACAGCAATTAGTATAAGCGGAAGCAGCAGAATCATACGGTACTCCTTTCTTTATAAGATATAGAAAGATGTCCCTAAGGTAGAAAAAGAGCAAAATGAAATCAAGCGGATCAATCTCGCGGTTCGATCTATGCCTACACCGGAGAATGAAGGAGTTTATGACTGTCGTCATGTTGTGATATGAAAAGTCAACGATTTTCATTAATATCAACGTCGTCTTCAATCTTACTGAAATAAGAACATTGTCAGAATCTACGACGGTTCCGATTCGCCCACAATACTCACAGAGGATGAGATCTGCGGCGTTTGCGCTTCTCCTCGTGGGTGGAATTTTTATCCTTTACGGCCGGGTTATCAGTTATTCCTTCATACACGAAGATTGGGATCTTGTAGGATACTTTGCCAACCACTCACCCGGCACCGTGCTTGCAGAGATGTGGTCTCCTTTTGGGAAGCTTCTCTTCCGTCCTGTAAGCCAGATCTACCTGTATCTTCTCTATGTATTGTTCGGCCTGCATGCTGCCGGATATCACTGCGCTGCGATTCTCCTCCACTGCGCAACCTCTTTGCTGGTTGTCAATATCATGCGCTCATTGGCGAGCGATACTGTAGTTGGGTGGGGCATCGGGTTCATGTACGGGTTTGCGCTTTCGATCCATATTGAAACTCTTACGTGGTGCGTAGGTATCTACGATGTCCTTGGTGCATTTTTCTTCTTTCTGACGATTGCACTTTTTCTGAAAGGATCTAATTTTTCGCTCCTGGTTTATGCGCTCGCGCTTTTTACGAAAGAGTCGTGCGTTGTCATCCCATTCGCCCTCCTGTTGATGCGGAGAGCTGTTAACCGCACCGGCATCCGCAAAGATTTGGAAGATTTGTTACCGTTTGCCGTTGTTCTCGCGCTGTTTGCCGCGTTGAGGATGTACGTATACTCATCGATGTACCTCGGCGGCTCGGGATATGCAATGTCGGTGGCGGGAGGGCACGTCATCCGCAATTTATACTCCTATGGCAGATGGCTGATACAATCAATCCTGCCGGTTCTGACGGTCCCCGGATTATTTCTCCTTCTCATTCTTATTGCACTCGCTGCTATTGCAATATTTTCGCCGAATGAAAGGAAGCCCATTGGTTATACTTTTCTCTGGGTGCTTGTTGCGCTGTCACCGGTGCTCTTTCTTACAATCCGCAGCAGCCGTTATTATGCTTCATATGCTCTGGCACCTTTTCTTCTGTTAATCGTGCGGGCGGCAAGCATGGTCACCGTCAGGCGGTTTTTTTTCATCCCGGTTTTGATTTGTATCGTATGTTTAGAATTTCTCTTCTCCTGGAATTTTCTTTCAGATCTGGCGCAAGGAACAGCAAAAGCAGACGGCTTTTGGTTTGGGAGCTCCGAAAATATTGTGAGGAAAGGAGAACTTATCCGCGCCTTCGAAGCAGGAATGCATCGCGATTTTCCTACGCTTCCATCCGGATCGATCCTTGTGTTCGATTCAGTTTCGCCATCTGTATTATCATCCTTTCGATACAGTACTGCTCCCCGCCTCTGGTATCATGATTCTACGATTACGGTTTATCCTCGCGAGAATCTTGGCCATGACTCCTCCGGCTACTATTTTTACGGATCCATGCAACGGCTTCCCGAGGAAAAGACGATTGTTCTGACTTTCCACAATAGCAGGCTGATACGGGAAGAGAGATAAACCTATGGATGGATTTCATCTGATTAATATCAGGGTTCTTTTGGTTCAGATTCTCGTTTGTATTTTTGTGGGATTGATTCCTGTGCAATTATTTTGTAGCGGGGGCGGTGATTTTCACCATAAGATTGCATATCTCCGGGAGGGAGAAGTATACATTGCCGATTCCACGGGAGGAAATGTTTTACAGATAACACATGATTCCGGAAAAGTCGAGGATTTTCTTTTCTCCCCAACGTTAAAATACCTTGCCTATACAAAGATTATCGGATATGCTGATGAACCCGGATTATGGGAGGACACCGAAACTATTCCGCAAAGAGCGATTCATTCGATAAAAATAGTTGAGCTGAAATCAGGCCGGATCATAAACGAGATCATGCCGCAGACCGATCCGTGGATTTATATTCAGCGGTGGCTCCCCGGGGATATATTAATGTTCTATGCCTCCTCGGGGTTCGATGTCTCCGGATTTTTCTCTTACAATACAGAGTCGAATACCCAACAAGAGATCGGGATCGGACAAAGTGATATCCTCTCAAACGGAGATTATAGCGACGATGGCTCTCTCGAGTGTTATGTAAGCGATTCAGGACTTGGGACAAATTTCCGGGACAATATCCACCTTGTGGATCTTCGCACGCACAATGATCGGATAGTGGTGTCCCTCCGCGGTACAATCGAGCAAAAGCTGTCGCATAGCAACACGCGGATCGCTTTCGTTCTCGTTGAAGACTCAATGAAATCATATCTGGACAATTTCTGGATATGCGACACAAACGGATCGCACCTCACCCGGTTATACCGGCAACCGGCCAGGCCAAAACCGGGACTCACGAACTTCATCGCATGGTCCCCGGATGACCGGTTCGTGGGAACATTTTTCCCGGGCGAAGGAGTTATCTTTGACCTTCAGAACCCTGCAACCAATCAGCGGCTGGAGGGTTCGGATTTCTCCTGGCTCAATGACAGTATCATTGTGTTCGCTCGTCAAGGTGATATATATCTCTATGATCTGGCGAGCAAGCATCTTCACCGGCTCATTCAGGGCGCGCAATCCCCGGTCGTTGTGCCCTGATAAGCCATACGATGAGTATTTGCTGTCTTTCAAGTAAATATCAGGGAAATCTCGTATACTCAGGGGATGGATCGCGGGTCTAACGTGCCGAGCGCAGTAATGAAATTGGTCCCGTACCTTTTTGCGTGGATCATCTTCCTCAGTGCGTTTCTTCTCTTCCTGATCCAGCCACTCATCGCAAAATACATTCTGCCCTGGTTTGGCGGAAGCCAGGCAGTTTGGACCACAAGCTTACTTTTTTTCCAGGTGTTTCTTCTAATCGGCTACACCTATGCTCACCTCCTGACGAGATGGTTGCAATTGCGCTGGCAGGTTATTGTTCATGTCCTGATTCTTTTCTCATCACTTTTTGTGTTGCCGATAACACCCTCAGCGCAAGCGAGAGTCGCTCTCCAAAACG
>JAWOMQ010000228.1:0-2980 GCA_033852415.1 Bacteroidota bacterium | reverse complement strand
GCAGCATGGATTTGCCGTCGATGACCGACATGAGCTGTTTCGGCGTCTTGCAGCGCGACAAGGGCCAAAACCTGGTGCCGGAACCTCCTGCGAGAATGACGATGTACATTATCTTCAATCCTCTACGGCATTTTGTCAGCACTTGTGTTAAACATAGCCGATTTTGGTCTCACAGGCAAGCTGCTATTAGGAGCAATTCTAATCTTCCGGAGTAAGAACTTGTCCGTAAAAAGCGTTACATGAGATCGCGCCCGGATTTATACCGGATTTGGCTGGGTTGATTGAGCAAAACTACAGGCGTAGCTTAAGCTACGTCGAGGATTTTGCGATTGAAGCTCAGTCAAAAACGGCGTGAAGACGGGATGCGAGCCTGTAATGTTTATTTACGGATAAGTTCTAAATCTTGGATTGAGTTTAAGCAAGAGTAATAGTATATTAACATTTAATTCGATTTACTGCTCTTCACAGTATGTCACCCCGGAAGAGAGCTGTATTCAGGATCGAGGTCGGTAATGGAAACCTTGCAGAATATGGGGCCAGCTCTTTCACTTCTGGTTGTTGACGACGACAAGATGGCCCGCGATGTTCTAAACCTGATGATCACCAGGAAATTCCCCCACTCCTCAATTTATTTCGCAGAAGACGGTAAGACCGGACTGGAACTTTTCAAGGAACATTTTCCGGATATCGTCATAACCGACATCAGCATGCCGGTCATGGACGGTATAGAGATGGCAGGTGAAATCAAAGCGATGAAGAACGACACCAAATTCATCGTTCTAACGGGTTTCACGGATAAGGATTATTCAAAAAAGTTCAAAGAATACGGCATCAAGGATTGCATAATGAAGCCGATCGTGTTTGGCAAGCTGTTCAGCGCCATTGAGAAATGCATCGGTGAAATTGCATTTCGGGAAAATAGCCGCCCGGCCCCTTGAGTCCGCCTTGCATCATTGGTTCCATCCGGATGGAACCGATCAGTTAACCAGCCTAACCTCCTGGGTTTTCTAATACCTCGGGGGTTTCTTTATTGAAATGATCCGAATAAATATTTCTTTTTACCCGCCAGTGGAATATCCCGAATAGTCTGTTAAAATAAAGCGGAAAGTTTGCATTAAGTCACCATACTGCTTGACCCCGCCGTTGAGGATATGAAATGGAAGCGGACGATCTGCGAGATTTAGCAGCTGACGAGAACCATACGCCAATCACTGGTTTCGAGGATATGAATCCCGATGCACCGGATTCTAATGAAGACGTTGATGACGATGATATCATACCTCCGGAAATCGAGCATTTCGACGATGCCATAAAGCTCTATCTCCGTGAGGTGCAAAAGACCAAATTGCTTTCGGCGGAAGAAGAAAAGGAGTTGGCCAGACGTATCGCCAAGGGAGACAAATCGGCACGCGACAGGATGATTGAATCGAATCTGCGTCTGGTGGTCAAAATCGCCAAGCGCTACATGAACCGCGGTCTACCTTTTCTCGATCTGATCGAAGAGGGGAACCTCGGGCTGATCAAGGCGGTCAGCCGCTTCAAGCTTTCCAAGGAATGCCGTTTTTCAACTTATGGAACATGGTGGATAAGGCAATCCATAGAACGCGCCATTGTCAATCAATCACGCACCATCCGTCTTCCGGTTCACGTCACTGATGATATCAACAGGATGCTGAGGATAAACAGAGGGCTGGTCAGGAAGATGAACCGTGAACCGTCGGTCAAGGAGATATCGGCCGAGATGGAGGTGAATATCCCCTATGTGCGCCGCCTCATGGTTTTGCTGAACAAGACCTATTCCATAGACCGGCCAATGGGGGAGAACAGTGATTATTTCCTGAGCGACACCATCGAAGATACTTCTACCGTATCTCCGGCGGAGCTGTTCGAGAACCTGAACAGGTTCGAGCTTGTGGGTTCGTGGTTTGAAACATTGACTCCCAATGAGAAAAATATCCTGATACTCCGTTTCGGCCTCGATGATAAGGAGCCGCAGACCCTGGAAACGATAGGCCGGAGTTTCGGCGTCACCCGTGAAAGGATCCGGCAGATTGAAGCCAAATCCTTACTCAAGCTGAGAAGACTGGTCGAAACGGCGCGAGCCGAATCAGCCGGTGAAGAAATCTGTGCTGGATGAATGCCGGTTCATATCGGCGTCTCTCCACCTTTCCCGCTGCGCTGGTAATCGTCCTCAAACCGGACTATGTCGTCTTCCCCAAGATATTCACCGCTCTGGACCTCGATTATAATCAACGGTATCACACCGGGATTCTCGAGGCGATGATTGAACCCGATCGGGATGAAGGTGGATTCATTGACGTTGACGATCAATTCCCTTTCTCCGCATGTCACCTTGGCGGTTCCCGAAACGACGATCCAGTGCTCGCTCCTGTGATGATGCTTCTGCAGTGAAAGCCTGTGCCCGGGGTTCACCTCGATCCTCTTGATCTTGTAATTCCTGTTCTCTTCCAGAACAGTGTAGGTACCCCAGGGCCGTTCGCCACGCTCCATGTTTCACTCCTTGTTTATATGCTTCGTTCTATGTCCCCAGCCCAAAGTTCAAGGTTCGGTTTCAACACGGAACGCGTACCTTATTAGTACCATTCCCAGAAGGATACTATTTATTGCGGATCATCAGGTATTTTCTCAGTGCTTCCCGCCACTGCTCCGGTCGGAATCCCGCATCGCAGGCGAGTTTGCCGCAATCGAGAGTAGAGTACAATGGCCGGTTTGCCGGCCGGTTGAGTTCCCGTGTCGTGATAGTTTTCACGTTAACCTGCAGGCCGGCCTCGGCAAAGATGGCCCTGGCAAACTCGTTCCACGAGCAATAACCGGCATTTGCGGCATGGTAGATGCCGCTGCATCCCCTCTCCAGAAGCGCCTTTATGGCCAGCCCCAGATCTACGGTCCAGGTCGGGGAACCGATCTGGTCGTCTACCACGGACAGCTCGTTCTTCTCTGCCGCAAGCCTCAGCATGGT
>JAWOMQ010000098.1:0-11591 GCA_033852415.1 Bacteroidota bacterium | reverse complement strand
CGTACGAGACGAGCGGAAGGGGAATCAGAGCGATGAGTGTCAATCTCCAATCGCTCCATAACATCATGATAAGAACCATCGTAAATGTCATGAGCGTGTCGGTCGGGTACATAATTCCGGGTCCGAGGGCATTTCGGACGGAGCTGATATCATTTGTTGCGTGTGCCATAATATCGCCGGTCGGGGTGTTCTGAAAATACGAGAGCGAAAGTTTTTGAATATGGGCGAGGAAATCATTCCGGAGATCAAATTCAATATGGCGTGACGCAACGATAATCGTTTGCCGGGTTAGAAACGTGAAAAAACCTGAGACGAGGGATAAACAGACGACAAGGAGACCATAAAGCATTAACTGTCTCGAATCAACCAGTTTCGTTTCAAGCCCGGTCTTGAGCGTGTCTATCGCGTTCCCGACAATCTTGGGCTGGACAACGGTGAACATATTGCTCAGAACCACTGTTGCAATCCCCCACAAGAGGAGGGACTTGTAGGCCTTAAGATAGGGTATCAGGCGAAGTAACGATTTCATTGTGGTGCTCGTGTGAAGAACAATTGACTTCTTTTAAGATAACAAAGCGCGGGGAAAGATGCGAAGTGAGTCCGCACGAGCTGCTTTGACGATCTGATTCCGTGATTTAGCGGGGCAAAGATGGTTTTCAGGATAGTTTTGCGGATATGTGAAGAGGATGCGATACACGAAATGGCGCAATCGAGCAGATTACCCGATAGCTACACGTGACAGCCGGGGCAGACAGTGGTTTTCTATCCTATAAAGGGGAACAGTTTGCCTTATCCTGAACGCTGTGGGGCTGATCGCTTTTTCAGTCACCGACGCGGGTTTGATGAGGGTTGCATCCTGCGTGATGCTGTTTTGTAAGGAGAATTCCGGAATGTGCCAACAAGGGAGTCCGCCAATTTCGTCGTGCCGCCGTCCCCACTTCTCTGAGGATTGAGATGGTCAAAGCAGGCTTGGGCATCGCGGTCCTTGCTCACTGGGCAGTTGTACCGGAACTAAAGAGGCACACGATTAAGGCGCTACCTATCACCCGGAAAGGGTTTACTCGCCACTGGAGTGCTGCCGCTCTCAGGAACGGACCCCTGCCTGAGTACACGGATGCGTTCATCAAACTCCTTGCGAACAGGGGGATGCCTGCGATGAAGTACTATTAACAGTTCCTTACGTCTTGTGAGCGCGGGATAATGGACGTGAAGTCCGTTCGGATCCCGCCGATTCTGAAAGGTTCCGTCTGGCGAGAAACTGTGGGCAGGAGGGGAGGATGCTGCTGAAAGAAGCTACCCGATTACTTCAACTCCCATGTATTTGTGCAGCGCTTTCGGGACAACCACTTTCCCTTCCGGGGTCTGGTACTGTTCCAGTAAGGCGGCCACAACACGTGGAAGGGCAAGCCCGGAGCCGTTCAGTGTATGGACAATCTCCGGCTTGCCACCACCTTTCGGACGGAAGCGGATATTCATCCTCCGTGCCTGGAATCCCTCGAAATTGCTGATCGATGAGACCTCAAGCCACCGTTCCTGACCCAATGACCAGACTTCGAGATCGTATTTTTTCGACTGGGTGAAACCCATATCGCCTGTACACATCAGGAGGACACGGTAATGCAGCCGGAGTTTTTGCAGCGCTGCTTCCGCGTCGGCACGTAATCCCTCAAGCTCATTATAAGAAACTCCAGGATGAACAAATTTGACCAGTTCGACTTTATCAAATTGATGGAGCCGGTTTAAACCGCGCACGTCCTTCCCGTACGAACCGGCCTCACGTCGGAAGCATGGTGTGTAGGCACAATACTTAATGGGAAGTGACTCTTCCGTAAGAATTTCATCGCGATGAATGTTTGTGACCGGGACTTCAGCGGTGGGGACGAGGAAAAGCTCATCCTTTGGAACTGTGTACATGAGATCTTCCTTGTCGGGCAGTTGGCCGGTTCCTTTTGCGCTTTCGCCATTTACCATCAGTGGCGGCTGGATCTCTTTGTATCCCTTTTGTCCAGCTTCGTCCAGAAAAAAGTTAATAAGAGCACGCTGCAATTTTGCCCCGGCGCCCTTGTAGACCGGAAAACCGGCTCCGGTGATTTTGACACCCCGTTCGAAATCTATGATGTCCAGTTTCTGACTTAACTCCCAATGCGATTTGGGTTTGAAATCGATGACCGGAGGTTCACCCCATTTGGCAATCTCCTTGTTGTCGGCGGGTGTTTTTCCTTCCGGCACCGATGGATGCGGCACATTGGGAACGGCGAGGAGTAACTTGTTGAGAGTCTCTTCAGTCAATCTCAGATCATCATCAATGCTCTTGATCTGATTCTTGACGGTCTCCATTTCCGCAAGCGAGGATGATGCATCCTGCCCGGAGCGCTTGAGTTTTCCGATTTGCTCGGAAACAACATTCCGCCGGTTTTTTAAAGATTCGCCCCGTTGCAGGAGTTCCCGGCGGTGGGAATCAAATTTCAGGATTTCGTCGACTGTATCGGTTTCACCCTTCTTGCGGATCCCATCTTTCACCAGATCAGGATGTTCCCGTATAAATTTTATATCAAGCATAATAAGAAGTATTCAATAATACGATTGAGCTTTCATGTTGAGGGTAACCTGGTTTTTAAAAATTGACAACCCCTGTTTAACGCCGGACATCTTTACACCGAGCTCCGTTTCGCATTTAAGTGTTATAAATCCCGATTTCAACGGCCGGGGCGCGGCTTGTTTTAGTGATGAAGTCTTTTCCGGGGATATCAATCTCTGATCAAAATTGAAGGTGGATGCGAGAGTCCGGGCAAACTCATAACGGCTGACAATATCGGGGCCGGCAATATGGTAGAGGCCAGTCTTCTCGAGTTCCATTATTTTGGCTATTGCGAAAGCCAAATCATCGGCAAGAGTAGGATTCCCGATCTGATCATCCACGACCTTAATGCGCGATCCCTCGCTGAGTTCCTTGAGAACCCACAAGGCGAAATTCATCCTTACACCATATCCCACCCCGTAAAGAACCATCGTACGCACAATCGTGTATGGAATTTCGCTGGTGCGGAGAATATTCTCGCCGGCGAGTTTTGTCCGGCCGTAATAACTTATGGGGTTCGGGCGCGCCCGCTCGTCGTACGGCCCGCTCTTCCCGTCGAACACATAATCCGTGGAAAGATGAACAATGCGGGCACCAATAAGTTTCGCACTGTGGACTATGTTCTCGACTCCCACGACGTTTGTGCGCCACGCAAGTTCCCGGTCGGTTTCGCACCGGTCGACGTCTGTTATCGCGGCGGTATTAACCACGACCTCCGGCTCGACTTCATCGATGAGTTTCCTCACAGCACTCCTGTCGGAAATATCAACCTGGCGGTAAGTAAACCGGTCATCCTGAAAGATCGACGCGGCTTCTTTCGAAGTGAGAATCAGCGAATAATTTGTAGAATGAGAGAGAAGCTCGACAAGCTTTTGTCCCAACAACCCGTTACTTCCGGTAATAAGAACCCGCCTCATGGCTATCGCAGACTTTCTTCAAGTGCGGTCGAGGCATCTGTGCTGGCATCGCGGTATTTCAGGATGATGGGGGCGTAAATTGAGAGATGATGTTCTTTTGCAAATGGGTGGCTGATGTGCCGGTTGCCGGGAATGAGCACGGCGTTTTCCGGAATGATGAGCGGGTGACCGGCCTCCCGGCGATAGATCCTCTCGCGCACAAGATCGAAAACCGGCGTCGAACCGGTCAGAATGACTCCTGCGCCAATAACTGCGCCACTCTGCACGAGAGTTCCCTCGTAAATACCGCAGTTGCCGCCGATGAAGACATCGTCCTCGATAATCACCGGCATGGAACCTGTGGGTTCGAGAACCCCGCCGATCTGTGCTGCCGCACTAAGGTGAACACGCTTTCCGATCTGTGCACACGAACCCACCAGCGCATGAGAATCGATCATCGTATCGGTGTCGACATATGCACCGATATTCACATACGATGGCGGCATCATCACAACACCTTTTGCAACAAAGCTTCCGTCACGGATGGCACTTCCACCCGGAACGATCCTCACGCCGTCTTTCAGTGCGGTTTTTTGTACGCCCATTGTTTCCTTGTCGAAGAAGGGAAAAGGGTCTTCTGAAAAGACACGTTTTAAATTGCCGAGACGAAAGGCGAGAAGAATTCCCTTCTTCACCCACTCATTGACCTGCCAGACACCCTCGGTGCGTTCTGCCGAGCGTATGTTCCCGGCATTGAGATTTCTTTTCAACACCTGTATTGCGCTCAGGGCTTTTTTTCGGTCGAGTTTTTCCCTCGGTTGAAGGAACAGCTCTTCAATGGTGGCCTGAAGGTTTCTCTTATTTAACAAGGCCGAGCTCCCGGAGAATCATTCGAAGAGCGGGCCGGTGTTTATCGCTGAGCGGTACCAGCGGCAGCCGGACCACATCTTCAATCATTCCCATCATGGCAAGCGACGCTTTTACCGGGATCGGATTCGATTCGGTAAAATTGAAATTCATAAGTGGTAACAGCTTGAACTGAAGCTTCGCAGCCTGAGGAAATTTTCCCTGCAGACAAAGCCGGACGAGATCGGAAAACATCTTTGGGATCTCGTTTGACACGACCGAAACGACCCCGTCTCCACCGAGTGCAATAATCGGTAATGTGATGGCATCATCGCCAGACCATACGTCGAATCCCGCCGGTCTGTTCCTGAGTATTTCCATGATCTGGGAAAAATTGCCGGACGCCTCTTTGATTCCCGCCACCGACGGAATTTCCTCCGCAATCCGGAGTGTGGTGTGGGCTTCAATATTACTGGAGGTTCTGCCCGGAACATTATAAACGATGATCGGAGCATCAACCGCCTCAGCAATCGCGGAAAAGTGACGGAACAACCCTTCCTGCGTCGGCTTGTTATAATACGGTGCGACCGATAGGATGCCGTCGGCTCCGGCTTTCAAGGCCATCTTTGACAGTTTGATTGCTTTTTCAGTGGAATTACTCCCGGCGCCGGCGATGACAGGTATCTTTCCACCCACCTGCCCAGCGACAATCTCTATCACCCGTACCTGCTCTTCTTCGGAGAGTGTTGCGCCTTCCCCAGTCGTCCCGGTGGGAAGGAGCGCTTCAACCTTACCTTCGAGCTGGCATTGTACGAGCGATTTCAACGCCTGTTCGTCGAGAGATCCATTGCGCTTAAACGGCGTAATCAGTGCGGTTCCGGTTCCGCGGAATAGGTTTTTTCTTGTCATAGTGATCCCAAAACGTCGTTCATGGTAAAAAGACCTTTTTTCCCTGCAAGCCACTCAGCCGCGAGGATCGCGCCGAGTGCGAAACCACTTCGATTCTTTGCCCGGTGAATGAGTTCGATGGTGTCAGCTTCTGAATCGAATACTATAACATGTGTACCCACAACATGGCCGACCCGTTCCGATGTTACATGAAGCTTCGACTCCTGGATTGTCCCGTGAGAAGTTTCAGGCAGCAGCTCTTTCTTGCTTTTAAAGTGATCAATCAAGATGCGGCCGAGTGTAAGCGCAGTTCCGCTCGGGCTGTCCTTCTTTTCGCGGTGGTGAATTTCATGGACGGAAACGTCATACTCATTGATGGTGCTGAGGGCTGATCCCGCTGCCGCTGTAACCTCGAAAAACAGGTTCATACCAATGGAGAAATTGGGAGAGTAAAGAATGCCGATCTTGTTCTTTCGTGCGATAGCTGAGACCTGGTCCAGCTGATCGTACCATCCGGTCGTCCCGATCACGAGGTTCTTTCCGCACGCAGCGACTCGTCGCACAATATCCAATGTTGCCAGCGGTGAAGTAAAGTCGACGCAAACATCAACGTCGTGGAGGGATTTTTTATTAATTGAGATCAACTCGCGATCCGTTGGAAATATTTTCTTCACAACAATCTTTCGCCGGAGGGCGGCCTGTTCAACTTCCCTTCCCATCTTCCCGTAACCGATGAGTGCAATATTCATTGTTGTATTCCTTCCTGAGACCCGGCAAGAGCCATTGAGGCGAGTAGATCGATTTGATCGGAGCCGGGGATTTCTGCTTTCCGCGCAGCTATTCGGTTAGCAAACGCGAGCGATCCCGGAATATCCTTGGTTCGCATATAATGCGCGCTGTACGCTGCGGCAAAGACATCACCACAGCCGGTGGGATCGACAGTCTTTCCCAGCGGGATTCCGGTGCAGTCGTGTCGCTGTGTATGCTTGTGACTGTCAACATACGCGGTGCAGCCGCGGCTTCCCCGCGTGATAATGAGTGCCTTTGTATTGAGCGCCAGTACCTGCTTCGCGAGGCCATCTTCATCGTATTGCTCACCCGTAAGGATCGCGGCTTCCTCTTCGTTCATTTGTGCCGCATGAAGCATGAACAGCCACCGCCGCCAGGTTTCGACCGGACGGTGAAACCGCGTACAATCTTCCCTGATGCCGAGCGTCAGACTGTGCACATCCATATAGATAGGGGTATGGGCATCCCGGACTTCCATCCGCATCTCATCGAGTGTTTCAAGAGCGATGTCATATCCGGAAATCATGTTCAGCAGAATCATGTCAGCATCGAGGTGTGGTTTGATTTTTTTGAACGGCACAGGCTCAGAAATATGTTTCGAACACTCGATTCTCTCGCTGACGTCCTGGTACTGGAGGAGGACCTGATTCGTCGGACCGTTGATTTTGAACAAGCCCGAGGTATCGATATTCGGATACCGCTCAAGGAGCTTTATGATACTATCATAATCGTTCTTTCCGATTCCGAATACCGGAAGGATCGCATCCGATTTCGGGAGAATATTCGCAAGGGTTGCGACAGAGAAGAAAATCCCTCCGGGACTTTGCGTCTCAGTTCCGTCGGCGTGGTGGATCACGTCAAGGCAGAGATGGCCGATAACGAGGATTTTCATGAGTGCTAGATTTTTGCGGTGTATGGATAATCACCCGCCTCGCAAAGGCGCCACAATCCCTGGCACGCGAAATTATTCGAGTGGAGGGCCCGGCCAATGATGACTGAATCCACGCCGTAAGGCTCGAGTTCCTGAAGCTGGAGGAGATCGTCCAACCCGGACACGCCGCTCGCTGCAGTAATTTTGAGTCCCGTTTTCTCTGCAACAAGTCTGATTGCGCTGAAATTCGGACCGCGCAGTGTCCCATGAAGAGCGATATCAGCGCATACGATTCGCTTGAAACCGAGCGCCTTGGCGGTCAAGGCCGCACTAAGTGCAGTTATCTTTTTGGAATGCGCCGATCCCGGCAACGTGAGATAGCCGTTGGTGGCATCAATACCAAGGGCAACCTTACTCGCCCCGAATGTCTGGAGGATGCGCCTGGATTCGTCAGGATTTTCAATGAGCATGGTTCCGAGTACGACCCGGTAGACGCCAGCGTCAAATGCACGCTGAACTTCGGCGAACGTTCGTAGTCCTCCGCCCAGTTCAATCGGAATGTCGATGGTCCTGACCATGCGCTCGATGGTATCGAAATTCACCACACGTCCCTCGACCAGTCCATCAACGTCCGTAACATGAAGTGATTTGGCATTTTCCTTGCGCCAGAGTTTTGCAATTTCAATCGGGTCGTCAGAATAGGTAAACCCTTCCAGTCCTTGCACCATCTGGACACACTTGCCGCCTTTGATTTCAATAGCAGGAATGATTAAGAGCATGGATCTTTTGCTTTCTCGTGCCTAAAATGCAGAAAAATTAGAAGAAATTCAAACACGCGGTAGTGTCTGTCCCCTTTGAGGCGGACTGCCGTCGGTGTACGTTATGATATGGTGAATGAGAATTCACTTCCTTTTCTATAGCCTCATGATTTTCGGCCTGAATAAGTAGAGGATCCGGGGTGATGGTGAGACTGAAACCACACCAGTTGACTAAACCGCAACCCCAACACAAGCCACTTCAACAAAACACAAACGACCAAGTTACATTCGGGGCAGGTTCATTTTCCAAAAATATCTTCCGGTGGGACGAGAGACTCAAGCTTCTCCCGGAGGGTGTCCGACAATAGGGTCAACCCGACCTGAAATGACGCATTCATCCACCCGAAGCCCTCTCGCGTGATATAGGAAAATTTGGTTCCCACATTTCCATATTCCGCGAAGACAGCGTGAGTTCTCCTGACCACATCGAATTTCTCGGGGATCGTGCCGTTATAGTCGGCGGCATTCCTCGCGATGGTATAGAGCCAGCGGTAGGCAACTCGCTGCGCAATCTTCCCGTATCCGTATTGATCGAGCCCGCTCCACACAAGCATCTGGTGAGGAGCCCAACCGTTTGGATAGTCCCATTGATATGGAGGATGTTCTTCACTTACCGGCCCGCGGGATGCTTCGGTTGAGCTTACGATTCCCCCCGGCATTTCGAGGAGCGGGAGGGTTTTCTCGACCATCGCCTTTGCCTCATCGGGCGTCGCCAGACCGGCCCAGAGCGGATAGAGCGATGTAGCAGATGTGTAGGGACGCTGCCTGTGTTCCCTGAAATTATAATCGACGAACATCCGGTATTGATCACTCCATAACAGCGACTGCATCCTTCGCTTGCGATCTTCAGCCCGCTCGCGCCAATCGGTAGCCCGTTCGGTACCAAGGCGGCCTCAAACCTCTTTTTCGAGAATTTCTGCAACATCGACTTCGATTTTATAGAGGAGGGAATTTAAATCGACTGTGACGAGATCGGCGCACACCCCTTCCAGCCGGTAGCTCGAATCGTGGCCGGATTCCCGCATTGCCCGATCGTGCTTGAAGTAACGGTCGAGTTCCGGAACGGAGATCTTACCGGATCGATAGTCCCGTTCAAATTGTCCGGGGTCCATTTTCCTCATGCGGGCGAAACGGGTGAATACATGATCGAAATGTCCCGGCTCCACTTCCGGAGGCGGACCTGTGCCGCTGTCAAAATAACGACTCAAGCCGGTTTCCGTGAGCCGATCGCGTCCCCGCCAGACATCACGATACTCCCTGATCGCTGCCCTGAGTACCATCTCAAGCCATTTCAAGGATTCTGCATTTCTGGGAAGTCGTTCATAAACGGCTCGCATCATCGAAGTAAGGAATGGAGGTTGGGACCTTGTGAGGTAGTATGTCCGGTTGGCATTGAGGATTTTTCCGTAATGATTGATTTCGTAGACAAGATTGTCGACCATTGCCCGTGCAAGATCAATTCGCCCATCCTGAAGAAGTCCCAGGGCTTCGAAATAGCTATCCCAACCGTACATCTCATTGAACCGGCCGCCGGGCACGACAAATGGAACACCGCTCAACGATCCGCCGGAATCCTGCCCGAGAGCAAGTGCGAGCAGACCGTGTTTTCCTGCCAGTGAGCCGACATAGCTGCCGTCGACTTGATGTGGGAGAACAACAACTCTCAGGCGCAGTGCTGTATCTTTCAGGGCAACAGAATTAAAGTAGCTGATAGCCATTGAATCGTCGGGGGCCACGTAGAGATAATTCGAACCATCGGTACTTGTGGTTTTCTGATCTGCGAGAATGCGTGTGAGATTCTGCTCATCGATGCGGCGGGTGAGGTTATTCCAGAACTGTTCGCGGATCATGCGTGAAATGCGCCGGGCCGGAGGTTCATAGATTCTGGCGGGATCGATTTCGAGCGTGCTCATCCCGGAATCGCGGGCAAGCGATAGTTCTTCAAGGAGATTAGAAAGGTAGTACGTGCCGGTGATTTTATGCTTCTTCCCCTCGATATCAACGACCACATGGGTCTTATCCCCCCGCGGGGTGGAATCGATCTGTCTGTCGGCGATGGTGATCTTCAGGTCCGAGTCGGTATCCTCGTCTTCCAGCAATTCCCGTATGGCCCGCTGCACATCAACACGGAAGCGACTCTTTTCCTGGGGTGGAGGCAGAAGAGCCAAAAGAACAGTTAATAGGGTGATGAAAAATAGTAGGTGTGTCACAAATACGCGTCAGTCGATTGCCGGGAAATGTTAAGAGTCAGCTTTATCCGGTACACTATCAATTTTCCAGGTCAGATCAAAATTCCGTCGGCTTTCGACGACGTGAGAATGAGGAGATTTATTCGAGGTAAAGCATGGGCGGCTTTCTCTTTTACATATCTGAGTAAATTATTAAGTCATTTGATGACCACCATCTTCCTTGTGAGTTTACCCGCTGAAGTTGAAAGAACGTAATAGTACACACCACTGGGGTACTCAGCCGCAGTCCAGGTAATGCTGTATTCACCCTCATGCTTTAACTCGTTTACTAAAGTGCCGATCACTCTCCCCAAAAGATCGTATACCTTTAACGTCACCCACGAAGTCGCAGGTATCACGTATCTTATTTCCGTTGAGGGATTGAATGGGTTTGGATGATTCTGCTTTAAGGAAAATTCTTTGGGATGGGCCAATCGCTGGCTTGTCTCAGAAGCAGGCATCGAAGGCGGACGCTCTGACGTCGGAAGAATTCTGATCGTGCTCGCTGGCACCGTTTTACCGGATGGAACCTCGGCTGGAAGAATGAGAGTTGCCGGTTGATTTACTCTCACCCAGTACCCTTTGCACGGCTGAATTGTGTCTGCTATCTCGTAGCCCGCTGATCCACTCAAACCAAAGAACTGCGACGTTTCTATGTCAGGCGGATTGCTTCCTATGTGCGAAACTGGAACTGGAATAGAAACTGATCCGATCATGTTCCAGCCCGGCGTGACTGCGATGGTTTCGGAATATACTGGTTGATCAGGTAGCAGGACATCTTGGGGGGAATCAAATTTGAGCCAGTAACCAATGCCGCGCTTAATCGTGTCCTGAACAGTATACCCTGACCGATATGTGAACGCGCTGGACACGGACGATGGGAATAGAAACCCTTTCGTGCCTCCACTATTTCCTCCGGGAAAGGATGGAACTGAGATCATATTCCAACCCGCGTTGAAAGAGTAGGGCTGATGGTGGGGGATGAGTTTATTTTCAAATATTTGCAAGCCGTCGATTGACTCACTCAGGTACACATACCTATCTTGAGCGGCAACACCCCACGAGTAGGTCTGAACATGCGAAGCGACAAACATCGGGGAAACGGGATTGGAAACATCGACGGCGTTCAGCCGAACATTTCCTGAAACGTACACATACTTTCCCGACTTGGCCATATCCGTCGCATTCCCGCCACCAAAGGCAAGCCCAATGGCACTCACGACGGCCGGACGTGATGAAATTGAAATGTCCACCACAGTGAGGCCCGTATCGCTGAATCCACCATTATAAGCGAAAGTCGAATCGACAAGAATTGCATATGAGGGGAGTTGAAGCTGCGAGACCTGCATAATATGCTGTGGGTCCGAGACATTGAGAATACTCATTCCCGGAAGATATAAGAGACTGTCGCGTGCACCGAGGCTAAGGACAGATTGAGTATATATACCTAGTCTTGAAGGAGCAGCAGGATTCGTCACATCCACAACCACAATCGCAGAATCATACAAGCCGACATAGGCACGATTCTTATCAACTGTAAGTTCCAGAGGTGGAAAACGAGGACTCCCCATGGAGACCCAACCAGTCTTGACAGGGGCTTTTGGATTCGAGACATCGACCGTCCAGAATCCGTAGCCGTATGTGCCCGCAATATATGCATATGACCCTTCCACTGCG
>JAWOMQ010000108.1:0-3882 GCA_033852415.1 Bacteroidota bacterium | reverse complement strand
GATCATCCAGGCGACAACACCCGGTCTGCAGACTAGCAAACGCGGGACCGTTGTCATTAATGATGCGCAGGGAACGAGCCGAGAGGGGATCTTCGCCGGCGGCGATCTATCCCGCGGCGGTGCAACGGTTATCCTTGCTATGCGTGATGGCAAAACCGCCGCGGCGGCGATTCATAAATATCTCCGGTTGAAATCACAGCCGACGGACGGTCGCTGCGCACCAAACTTCACGGAAGTGGCAAAGGAAGCCGTACACTAATTTCGTCTGCATGATTCCGAATCATGTCGTTCTGATTGTAAACCCCGGTTCGACCTCCACGAAGATCGCTATTTGCAACGAGGATGGAATCAGCGAACGGGAAACCTTTCAGCACGATGTCGATGTTCTTAAAACATACAAAACGGTCTGGGCACAATACGAGTACCGTCTGCAATTGTGCACCGAGTGGGTTAAGGGGAGAATAACACGGTGCTCCGCCGTTGTTTCACTCGGCGGATTACTCAAACCAGTTGATGGGGGAACGTACATCGTAACCGACAAAATGCTGCAAGACGCCAGGAACAATATTCAGGGTGAACATGCCTCGAACCTGGGTTGTGCGCTTGCATCGGAGATCGCACAACAGTATGGGTGTCCCGCGTATGTTGTCGATCCGGTGTCTGTCGATGAATTTGAACCACTTGCATATTATTCCGGTCACCCCCTTGTTACACGGCGGAGTTTGTCGCATGCGCTGAGCATTCACGCGGCAGCTTATAAGGCGGCTGGCCACCTCGGTCGTCCAATCAATTCAACCTCCTTTATCGTCTGCCATCTCGGAGGAGGTATTTCTATCGCACCTGTGCGGGGCGGGAAGATTATTGATGTCAATGACGCTGCGAGCGATGGCCCCTTTTCTCCTGAGCGTACAGGAGGATTACCTCTTCAACCTTTCATCACACTTTGCTGTTCAGGTAAATTTACCGAAGATGAGCTGCGCCGTCTCGTGATGGGTAAAGGAGGGCTGGTTGCTTATGTGGGGACTAGTTCTGTTCCAGACATAGAAAAGCGTATCGCTGAGGGTGAACAAAAAGCACGGGAAGTCCTTGAAGCTATGGCATACCAGATTGGCAAAGAAATCGGTGCGATGGCCACAGTCCTGGAGGGTAAGGTCGATGCGGTCATCCTGACCGGTGGGATTGCGAAATCCACACTGCTGACCGATTTGATCGAAAAGAGAGTCCGGTTTCTTGGTCCTGTCATAATACAGACGGGTGACGATGAGGTGCGGGCGCTCGCCGATGCCGCATTTCGGGTTTTGCGCGGCGAAACAGAACTGAAGGAATATCCTTGTGATTAAGAATTTTGATGAATTGCTTGAGAGAGCTCTTCAGATTGGCAAGAAGAGCGTAGTTGTCATCTTTCCGAATAATGAGGAAACGTTCTCGGCACTCCGCGAGATTCTCAAATCAAACCTTGCATCATTGATTCTTGTGGGCAACCCTGATCTTATTTCCGCCGGCATACAGGGCGCGGGAGCAACCTCCGGGAACGTTGAAACTGTCAGAGCAGATGACCCATCAGACGCTTTACAGAAAGCCATAGCCATCCTCAAACAGGGCCGGGGCGATATCCTTATGAAAGGCGGTATCGATACCTCCTCGATGATGAAGGCGGTGCTTCGCGACGATGCCCGGATAAGAACCGAGCGGCTCCTTTCGGACATTTTTGTTCTCGAGTTTCCACCTCGACAGGAGAACAAATTTATCATGATCACCGATGGTGGTATGACCCTTGCCCCTGATCTGAAGAACAAAGTCGAGCTTATTGTGAACGCCGTCGAGGTTGCACACGCTCTCGGGAATGAAATTCCAAAAGTTGCAGTCTTGTCCGCGACTGAGTTTGTCCTGCCAAATCTTCCATCGACCCTGGATGCAGCAGCATTGTCAAAGATGAATGAGCGCGGCCAGATCAAGGGCTGCATTGTCGATGGTCCGTTTGGACTCGATAATGCGATATCTGAAGACGCGGCAGCCGAAAAAAGGATAAACTCGCCCGTTGCCGGACATGCTGAAATTCTTGTTGCAGCAAACATCGAGTCGGCAAACAGCCTCGCAAAAAGTACTACGTTCTTTGCCGCCCTGCGCCTTGCCCATGTGATCGTTGGAGGGAAAATCCCCATTTTGATCCCATCCCGTGCCGATAAGCGGGATGCAAAGCTTCTCTCAGTGGCCCTCGGAATCATCATGGCGGACCACTACTCACGCCAAATAAATTAATCCACCTCTGGGTGTTCCTATGGAAGAAACGCACGTTCTTGATCACAGACAATTGTACAGACTGCCGTGGACATTGCCTGACAATGCCATCGTCTGGCTTGAACCGACATCAGCATGCAACCTTGCCTGCGACGGATGTTATCGCGAAAACCTACCCCGAAGTCATAAAACGTTGAATGAAATCCGGGAAGACCTGAAAACGTTCCATCGATTACGAATTTCGGATGGCGTTTCGATTGCCGGCGGCGATCCGCTGACGCATCCACAAATCGTTGATATCGTTGAGCTGGTTGCTGAAATGGGAATGAAGCCGATCATCAATACCAACGGCGGACTGTTGACTAGAGGGCTCCTGTCGGATCTGAAACACGCTGGTGCGTTTGGATTTACCTTCCACATCGACAGCAAACAGGGACGGCCGAAGTGGAAAGATAAAAACGAGCTGGAGCTCAATGAGCTGCGACTTCAGTATGCCGAGATGCTTGCGGAAGTCGGCGGCCTCTCCTGCTCCTTTAATTCGACAGTCTACGACGACACGTTGCAGTACGTTCCCGGAATAGTAGAATGGGCTGAAAAGCATATCGATATAGTTCAGGTGATGGTCTTCATTCTCTACCGGGCAGCCGTACCTGCGCTCCCCTTCGATTGGTATGCGGGAGGGAAGAAAGTCGACATGAGCCAGCTGGTATACGGCGAAACTTCTGCACGGAATATCTCCATGCAATCGCCGGATGTTGTCAGTGAGATCCGGAAAAAATTCCCTGAGTTCACGCCCTGCGCCTATCTCAATGGCACCGAAAAACCTGATTCGTTCAAATGGTTACTGACCGGTCGTCTTGGCACAAAACAGGCGGGTGTGCTGGGTTATACCGGCCCCAGGTTCATGGAGGCCGTCCAGGCGGGACATCATCTTTTGAAAGGGAAATACCTCGCGTATTCCAGTCCAAAGGAAACCAGGCTGGGCCGTACGATGCTTCTGTTCTCTGTCATCGACAGGGGTGTGCGTCACATTGCAGGACGATATCTGAAGACTATCCTTGCCAGACCGCGGAGTATGTTCCAACGGGTGCACTACCAATCCGTGATGATCATTCAACCGGTGGATTTTATGCCTAACGGCGGCCAGAATATGTGCGATGGTTGTCCGGATGTCACCGTCTGGGATAACCAGATCGTCTGGTCATGCCGGCTTGAAGAGTTGAAACATTTCGGGTGTTGGATCCGGTCCGTTCCGGTCGATAAGGCCGTTTAGCCGGTCGATATAACACTGGTTTTTTAGGGACTCCTAAAGCCGCCTTCCCGATTTCGTTACCATCGTTCAGATCTAGCCCGAACGATCATTCCATAACTGTTGATTTGTCCTTACCTTGATTGGTGTGAGGCGGCTAAATTTTCTCTTGTTGTTGCTATTCTCATCCCCCCGGTGTATATTTTCATAGGGCTGGGGGGGGAATAAAGTTTTCCCATCATCGGATTCTCCGTGCGATAGCCCCTCAGTTCGTTTTGTTCTTTAATCGTCCTGAATATTATTCTGGGGTTGCGCCAATGACTGATACCGCCCGGTCGTGGGCAATCATTCTTGCAGGAGGGGAAGGACGCCGGTTGCAGAATTTTGTTCGCTCT
>JAWOMQ010000106.1:0-27380 GCA_033852415.1 Bacteroidota bacterium | reverse complement strand
GATTCAACCCAGGGAAGGATTTATGCCGCAGTCGCGCATCTTGAGGAACTTGCGGGGGATAAAAACCAGCAAATGTTGTATGATGAAAAAGCTATCGCGCATGGGGTGACATATCCGGATGTTTATTTCGATCTTGCAAAATTGTATGTATTGAAAAACCGGCTTGGTGATGCACGCGCTGTTCTCAAATGTGGGGTCGAGATGAACCCGGAATCGCCGCTTGCGAACGAGTACCTCGGAACATTTCTCATGACATACGACAGAGCGTATGACGATGCATTACTCTATTTTCAGAAGATGATCAGCATTGACAGTTCTGCTGTCGGGGCATTGTACAACGCCGGTCTCTGTGCCTATCGCCTGAAGAATTATCCATTGATGAAATTTTATTTTGGCAGATTTCTCATACTCAATCCGGATAGAAGGGTTGCGACACAGGTGGATGAAATCCTACGGTCTGCTCCTAATTAGTAGCAAGGGCTTTGCCACGTGTCGGAGAAACGAAAGTTAAACAGTTAGTTGAAGATCAGTCGTCTTATGGAGGAACTATGATGCGTAACGGCACTATCATTCTTGCTTGCTGCCTGCTCTGCCTTCCTGTTTTTTCGCAGACAAACGTCGATAGGCTTGTGCGGGCACTCGATTCATTGAGCACAACATCGTACGATGGTTGGAAGGTAAGTCCCGACCTGAAAAATTACAAGCCGGCTGGTGATCCTACGCAGCCCGGCTTCGACGATTCGAAATGGGAAACCCTCCGCCTGAATCAGCTGATCTATCCAGATTCATGCTGGTTGCGGAAGGAAATCGTCCTGCCAGAGAAAATCATGGGGAAGAGGATGGAAGGAGCAATCAAAATTCTCCTTTCTGTGGATGATTACGGTTATCTCTGGGTCAATGGAGAAGATCGGGGGTATTTTCCGTGGGATGGAGAATTTGTTCTCACCCGCAATGCCGCTCCGCAACAAAAATTCCTGCTGGTGATCCGGGCGATAAACACGGGCGGACCGCTGCGTCTCCTGAGGGCGCAGATTGAGCTCGACGCAGCCAAACCGGTTCATCAAATGATCAACGACCTCTCGCTGAGCCTGCAAACGGGTCAAAAGCTCCTCAGCTTCGATACCCGCCAATCGAACGCTCACAAGACCATCGACCCTCATATTGACAAGTCCACACTTGACAGAAGCGAGAAAATCCGTCTCAATGAACTGCTGCAGTCACTTGCCGCCAGGGTCGATATCGATGCGCTGGCTGCGGGTGCACTCGACAGGTTTTCTGCGTCGGTAGAGCAAGTGCGTGCGCAGTTTACACCGATCAGTACCTTTGTGAAACAATTCACACTCTTCTTCGACGCAAATGCACATATTGACGCCGCCTGGTTATGGAGGGACAAAGAAACAATCGAGGTATGCAAGAACACATTCACATCTGTCCTGAACATGATGGACGCGCGCCCCGATTTTACATATACGCAAAGTGCCGCTGCGTACTTCGACTGGATGGAACAGCTCTATCCCGATGTCTTTCATCGCATTCAGCAGCGCGTGAAAGACGGGCGATGGGAAATAGTCGGAGGAATGTGGGTTGAGCCGGACTGCAATCTGCCGAGCGGCGAATCGTGGATGCGGCATCTCCTCTATGCGACCCGCTACTTCAAGGAAAAATTCGGCGTCAACGTAACAATCGGTTACAACCCGGACTCTTTCGGCTACAACTGGAACATGCCGGAATTTTACAATAACGCCGGCATCAACACGTTTATCACACAGAAAATGGGCTGGAGTGAAGTCAATGTCTTTCCCTATCACGTGTTCTGGTGGGAATCGCCTGATGGCTCGAGGGTTCTTAATTACTTTCCCTTCGACTATGTCAACTCGGTCGACGATCCCGTCAATACTGTGAGCCAGCTGCGGCAGTTTGAAGCGAACAGCGGATTCAGAAAAATGCTCATTCTCTTTGGCGTGGGGGATCACGGCGGTGGACCGACAAACGATATGCTCGACAGGATCGAGCATCTGAAGAAACTCGATATCTTCCCGACAATCGAATATGGAACCGCCTCACAATATCTGCAGTGGTTGAAGAGTAATGACCTGAGCAATCTCCCCGTTTGGAAGGATGAACTCTACCTCGAATACCATCAGGGTTGTTACACGACGCAGGCCAATACGAAAGCGTGGAATCGCAAGAGCGAAGTGCTGCTGACCGATGCGGAGAAATTTTCGACGCTTGCATCGATCGTCGGCTGGCAGTACAATAATGCTGATCTCGAAGAGGCATGGCGGAAAGTTCTTTTCAACCAGTTTCATGATATATTGCCGGGATCCGGTATCCGCGAGAATTATATCGACGCCGATGAAAAATACAGAGATGCAGAAAAAATAGGACTGTTCCAGCTTGATGGAGCGCTAAAGCACATCGCTGCTCATATGCAAACTGCGGGCATGAAAAAAGGGAGTCCGCTGGTTGTGTTCAATCCTCTGGCATGGGAACGTTCCGAAACAGTTTGTTACAACTTGCCCGAAGGAGATACATCGTTATACGGAGTCTTTACAACAACCGGGGCGGAGATCCCAGCGCAGATCATCTCGACAGGGAAGTATGAGCGGGAGCTTTTGTTCCATGCAGACCGGATTCCGCCGCTCGGTTACGCGACGTTCGAATTGAGAAAGGAAAAGCACAAAGAACCTTCCAGTGTGCTTCGCGCGACGAGGGTTCATCTGGAAAACGAATTTCTCAGTGTCGGTATCGATTCCACAACCGGCTGGGTAACAAGTATTTTCGATAAGAAGACAGGGAAAGAAATCATCGCGGGAGCAGGGAATGAGCTTCAGCTTCTGGAAGATCTGCCGAAGGCATGGGATGCCTGGAATATTGGACTTACCGGCGTTCAATTCCCCACACGGTTGAGGAAGATTGATTTGGTGGAGGATGGTCCGGTCCGCGCGACGATCAGGATCACGCGCGATTATCTGAAACCGGGGATCAAAAAGGATGTTCCGACTCCCGATTATCCCTCTTCATTTTTCACGCAGGATATTTCGCTGGACGCAGGAAGCGATATTGTTCGCTTTGTGATCGGCGCCGATTGGTGGGAGGATCGAACGATGATGAAAGTGGCTTTCCCGGTCACCGTGCATGATACGATCGCGACCTACGAGATTCCGTACGGCACTATCTCGCGATCGACGCAGATGCGGAACAGCTGGGATTCGGCAAAAGTCGAAGTATCGGCACAGAGGTGGGCGGATCTTTCCGTCGACGATTACGGGGTAAGCTTTCTCAATGATTCGAAGTACGGATATGATATCAAAGGAAATACGATGCGGCTATCCTTGCTGCGTTCGCCAAAATGGCCCGACCCGACGGCAGACAGGGGAAAGCACAGGATGGCGTATGCGATCTATCCGCATCAGGGACGCTGGCAGTCGGCTCAGACTGTCCACCGCGGCTACGAGTTCAATTATCCGCTCCTTGTTACTGCCGCATCGGCGCATAAAGGCACGCTGCCCCTGAAACAGTCGTTCGTGCGCCTGACGCCGGAAAGTTTAATCCTCACAACGATCAAAAAAGCAGAGGACTCCAGAGCGTGGATTGTGCAGTGGTATAACACTAACGGGAAAGAGGAAGAGGCCGTGCTACAGTTGCCACGAACCCCGGAAAAGGTCGTTCAGTCGGATTTCATGGAAAACGACGGGTCAATTGTACCAACGACCTGGAAGACGGTCAAAGTGATCACCCCGAGGTTTGGAATCAGGACGCTGAAGGTATATTTCTAGCGGGGTGCACGTGCATCGGAAGTGATGGCTTGGATGGCCGACCTTGGAAATCGAGTCGCGGTAACTATCTGCGACTCATTGGTTCTTCGGCTTGTTCCGACGTCTCGGTTTCAGCGAAAATGGCTTCCTCGACCGGGTCGTACCAATTAATGCTGTCCAATACTCGATCTATTATCTTGGTAAGTTCTGCTGAGTTCAAATTTCTACCGATATTTTCCCGCGCAACTGTTTGCAAATCAGAAACCGTGATAAAATATATATGTTTGCGGCTGTTCATAATGCCCCCTAGCCTCTTAATTGATGGGTGAAAATTTTTCCACGATGCCACGCGATTGCATTTTCATGTGGATATATTGCATTCCTTCCCGGCAACCTAATGCGTTCGTTTTCCCGGAGTCCCAGTCGAAGGATGTCGAGACTGCCCATGAAACCTTGGTCGGATGGTATCGTTCGAAGAGCAGTGCTAACTTCGACGGTGAAGTCAAATCGAAGAGTGAACCAGCCGACGTCAAAGCACCAATGGTGAAAACGGCACAGCGCTAATCCATTCCAGATATCATCCTTTCCATAGAATTTGTGCGGAACGATGTGCGCTGCTTCCACTTCCCATATGAGCCTATCAGGTGATGGGACTCTAAGCCCACATATGCAACAGCTGAACGAGTATGCTTCGACTATCGCATGCCGAAATCCACGGCTGCGGATAAGTGATTCCTTTGTTTGTGATCCGCGTCTCTTGCTCGGATCAATCGGATCGTAATCTTTGACGCGCTTTGCCTTTTCAAGTTTGTTTCGCGCTTTTTGGACCTCGACAGTTACTATTGGGAGATTATCCTTATCGATGATGTTGCGTTTTTGAGATCTCAGAGCTTCTTCGAATCCTGCTTCCGTCAGCATCCACTCCCTTCGGCCTGTGAATTTTACCGTTTCAGATGGACGTGAAATCAGCCGATTTTTGGCTGCCACGTCCGCTGCCCTGAATAGAAGGCGGTTCCACGCGGGTGAGTTCTTTAGGCGTTTGTCCTTCCGGACGAACGTTGTTAATGGTGATGAGCGCTGGGAAGTGGACAAATCAAAAGCATCGGCGATTTCATCCGCAAATTCTTGATCTCCTGAACCGAATTCTCTCACCCGACCATTGTGTTTCAGTAACGATGTCAGAATGGTTTGAATGACCTGTGCACGGTTAGGGAGAGCTAGTTCTCGAAAAACCTGTTGTTCGTAGCTCATTTGACCTCTAGGATTGCGTTCGCAGTTGTGCTGTGAGCAGGATGCGGCTGATTCACTTATCGGCAGAACGAACGGTGTGATAAGATAAGAAAAACTCAGCTGACAGTCCAATGCTCAATTGGACTTTGCCACTACCTGAGCAGCCGGAGCCGGTTCATCACGTGATAGGTTGCGACGATAACGAGCTCGACAAGTTTTTCCGTTGCGTCATCGGGTCGAAGGTAGAGATTATTAAGTGCACAAATTGTTTTGAGGGTGTGAAGGAATTTCCTGATATCTCTGAGGTCAGCATTCGCAAGCCAGGTCGTCAGCTCTTCCTCAAGGTATTTGCCTGAAGTCTGGATAAACATATCGGCACGGACGAGCTTTCCCCGGCGGGTTGCGGGGGGCGAGAGAAATATTTCCTTGAGGTCTTGGGTATATTCCTTGATTCTGGGATCTACCTTCTTCTCAATCGCAAAATACTCTGCTACGGTTTCATCAATACTCGTATAGCTGTTGGTTTCGTTGTAGCGCACTTTGAATGGTCGTCGCTCGGCGATCCGTTCCCGGCGAAAGATCCGGTCGACAAATTGCAGCTTTGCCAGCGCCACCCTCCACGACCGATAGTTCCAGCGCCATTTTGAAGAAGGATCGAGCCACACCGCGAACGTTTCCGAGAAATCCTCGTCAGGATGCTTCTGCGCGTAGTGCGGGTTCCCGATATGATGGAGGTATCGTACGTAATCCCTGCTTGTGGATGTGAAGGTATAGAATTTTGGGTACCGTTTTCTGAAGTTTCCGAAGTACCGCTTCCAGTCATCGCGCTGCCACAGCTTGTAGACATAATTAAGCGCGTGGCCGGCTTCATGGCGGAGAATCATCATGATCTCCTGTTTCGAATAGGAGAAGTAGTACCGCTCCGCAATGCGCCGGAGACTGTTATTGGCGAGATAAAACGGGATCTCAACCGAGCCGGTGCGGTCGATGCAGCCCCACGGCTCCTCGCCGAAATAGAAATGTGGATAGAAATTGATGTTACATCGCTTGAGCTCATGGCGGAGCTGAATCAGGCATTCCCGCAGTGTATCTGCAGGACGAAGATCGAGCTCTGCGACGCGTGAATTAAGGAGCTGTTGAAACGAAAGCTCCCTCACCCGGGGGGGACCCGCAACCACAACCATAACGAACTCCAAAATAAAAAACCCTTGTCCGGTTTCTCGGAGGACAAGGGTATCAATACTCTCTAATTCTTCCTAAGAAACGCTCGCGTTTTGTTCAGCTTCGGGTTTGATGATATCCTTCTTCGGCCGTTTTGCGGCTTCTGAAAAGCGCAGCGATTCGGTTTTCTTACTAAAATTGATGCGTATGACGCTTCCCTGCCCGAACTTATTCCGCAGGATTTCCTCAGCGATTGAATCTTCAACGTACTTCTGTAACGCGCGCTTTAACGGACGTGCACCGAATGCAGGATCGTATCCTTTATCGACCAGAAATTCTCTGGCAGCTTTTGCGAGATGAATCTTTATATTCAGGTTCTCGAGGCGTTTCACGAGCTCAGCCATTTGAATGTCGATGATCTTGTTAATCGCTTCGCGTTCGAGGCTGTGGAACACAATCGTATCGTCGATCCGGTTTAGAAACTCAGGATTGAAGACCCGCTTTACGGCATCTTCGATCGTGCTTTTCATTGACTTGTACTGATCCTTCGGTGTATCCACGCCGAAGCCGAATCCCCCGGTCGCCTTGATGTCCCGTGCGCCGATATTCGACGTCATAATCAGAATTGTATTCTTGAAATCGACGCGGCGTCCCAGGCTGTCGGTGAGAATACCATCGTCCAATACCTGCAGAAGAATATTGAACACATCCGGATGTGCCTTCTCAATTTCGTCAAGGAGAACCACTGAGTATGGTTTCCGCCGCACCTTTTCCGTGAGCTGTCCGCCTTCCTCATACCCGACATATCCGGGAGGAGCACCGACGAGACGGGAGACTGTAAACTTTTCCATGTACTCGCTCATGTCGATCCGGATCAGCGCTTCATCCGAATCAAAGAGATAGCGAGCCAGTGCTTTTGCCATTTCCGTTTTTCCAACACCTGTCGGGCCAAGGAAAATGAAGGAGCCGATCGGCCGTTTAGGATCCTTGAGGCCCGCGCGCGTACGCCGGATGGCCTTGCACAGCTTTTCAATCGCTTCATCCTGGCCGACAATCTGCTTTCTCAGCGCATCTTCCATCTTGAGGAGTTTCTCCGATTCGGATTGCGCAATCCTGTTAACCGGAATACTCGTCATCATGGAAACCACGTCGGCAATTGTTTCCTCGTTTACTTCGTACACAGTTTCTTGCGCCTTCAATTCCCATTCGCGTTTGGCGATTTCGAGATCGTTCAGGTGTTTCTTCTCGAGGTCACGGAGTCGCGCCGCTTCTTCAAAATTCTGGCTCTTGACGACCTGGTTCTTCACCTGCCGTACCTTCTCGACCTCACCCTCAAGGTCAAGGATTTCCTTTGGGACATGGATGTTTGAGAGGTGAACGCGGGAACCTGCTTCATCCATCACGTCGATGGCTTTGTCGGGCAGGTAGCGGTCGGTAATATACCGGTCGCTGAGGCGCACGGCAGCTTCAAGTGCCTTGTCCGTGTACCGGATGTTGTGATGTTCTTCGTACTTGTGTTTAATGTTCTTCAAAATCTGGATTGTCTCTTCGACGGTGGTCGGGTCGACCATGATTTTCTGGAACCGTCGGTCGAGCGCGCCGTCTTTCTCGATATACTGGCGGTATTCGTCGAGCGTTGTGGCGCCAATACACTGGAGGTCGCCGCGCGACAGTGCCGGCTTGAACATGTTCGAGGCATCGAGCGAGCCAGATGCACCACCTGCGCCAACGATCGTGTGCAGCTCATCGATAAAGAGGATAACGTCCTTTGCTTTCTCCAACTCGTTCATCACAGCCTTCATCCGTTCTTCGAACTGGCCGCGATACTTTGTGCCCGCGACGAGAGCGGCGAGATCAAGTGTGACCACGCGTTTGTCATGGAGCACGCGGGAGACCTTCTTCTGGACGATGCGGATTGCCAGCCCCTCGGCGATTGCGGTTTTACCGACACCCGGTTCTCCGATCAGCACGGGATTGTTCTTCTTGCGGCGGCTCAGAACCTGAGCGACGCGTTCAATTTCTTTTTCCCTGCCGACGATGGGATCAAGTTTGTCTTCAACGGCGAGCTTCGTAAGGTCGCGCCCGAAATTGTCGAGCACAGGCGTTTTGGATTTGTCTGCCCTGCGTTCGGAGGGCGGCTGCTGTGCCGGAGGACTGGAGGGTTTTCCGCTGATAATATTATCCAGCTCATTCCGGACCACATCATAGTGAACGTTAAACTGATGAAGAATCTGCGCTGCGATATTATCGTCGTCACGCAGGAGCGAAAGGAGCAGATGCTCCGTTCCGATGACGTCGGATTTGTAGAGCTTCGCTTCGAGGTATGTGATCTTTAAAACTTTTTCAGCCTGTTTCGTAAGGGGAATATTGCCGATGGTCAGTGTTCCGCCTGACGTACGAACAGTATCTTCAATTGCTTTCTTGAGTTTGTAGAGATCGACTCCGAGGTTACGGAGGATCTTGACCGCTATACCTTCTCCTTCACGAATGACGCCCAGGAGAAGATGTTCCGTGCCGATGTAATCATGACCCAGACGTAAAGCTTCCTCCCGACTCAAACGAATAACATCCTGAACCCGATTGGAAAAATTCCCTTCCATCTCGCTCCTTCTCGATATACGCTCTGTAGATAGGCAAAATGCCGATACACTCTGAATAAATATAGTTAAAATGGACAGATTAGTCAAATGAGCCAAATTGACTTTTCCGGCGATTTTCTCTATATTGTCACCGGATTAAGCGATAACAACCCAGCGTTCGGCGCCCGTAGACCCCGGCAATTCATACCAGATAGAAGACATTCCGCAGTAGCTCAATGGTGGAGCATCCGGCTGTTAACCGGAGGGTTGCAAGTTCGAGTCTTGCCTGCGGAGCAGTTCGACTCACCCCATCATCGAAGATGATGGGGTTCGCTCACTGTCCTGAGCGACGCCGACGAAGTCGGCGGAGGTGAAGGACCAATCTTGGGAGGAACATGCCAGCTTGGTTTTACATTCTTCGGCTCGAGTCGGGAAGATTCTATGTCGGATCGACGAGGGATCGGGATCGGCGATACGAAGAACATTTCGCTGGAACTGGTTGCCGGACGACGGAGATTGACCCGCCCATCGAGATTTCCCACGAAGAAGAATATCCCACATTCTCTGCAGCTCTACGCCGTGAGCGTCAGGTCAAGGGTTGGACCCACGCCAAGAAAGAAGCTCTAATCCGCGGGGACATGGCAGAGTTGAAACAACTCGCCCGGAGACGGCAAAAGTAAAAATTCTGTAAGGAATCCCGATGGGATCGCGATACTTCACAAACCTTGGCCTCATAATATCTCTCCATATCAAGTCAATGGTATAAAAGGAAGCGAGGTCAATGACGTTTTTGCTTTTGTCGGAAATCGGCCTATGGTCGCATTTCAATAGTGTCACGGAGGAATATTATTCTGCGCTGAGTGCTGCGGCAGTTGGATATGACAGCCTCGTCGTAATGAAGAATATAATTGTAGCGGCCAGGTGTAAATATGGACCACACGGTCATGTTGAGAGGCGATCGTAATTAAGACAACGCATGATTGACTTTGACCTCATGGCTCTTTAAATTATAGCAGTTTCAGGCAGGCATCAGGAGGTATTAGTTGTTCATTGAAACCCACGTACAGATGATGTGCGTGGGTTTTGCCGTTTATGGAACTCATAGTGCTATCATGATATATTTTTTTGATCCATATTGATGCGCCAATTTTTTTGTGAAAAACCGGGGGCATTCGTTAATGTTATTCATGTATGAGGTTCCATAAGAAGGGTGTGGGACTAACGATGAGAAATATACAACGATCCCAATACCGTGGCTTATTGCTTCTTCTTTTAGGTGTTCTGATTCTTAGAAACGACTGTCACTCCCAAGCCAAGGCCCATCCAGTGCAAAGCATGGCTCCGAGAATCGGCGGCTGCTCCAAATATCTCGACAATGTTCCGTGGTGGCATAATCAGCGACAAAGCGACATGCTCGAATCGCCAGAGAAAAATTCCATCCACAACGGCGACCTTATAGAGGTCGGTGGCTGGCTCTGGGCCGATTGTTATGGAGCGGCGCTCCTTGATAGCTTTGCCCTTATATGTAATGGTCCCTACATTCATACTCTTGATATCGCCAACATAGACTCTCCATATGTCGTCGGGCAATATCAAACAACCACCTTTGTTCATGACGTTGTTGTAAGAGATTCATTCGCATACGTCATTACAACCAAAGATTTGATGATCTTTAATATTAGTGACCCTCGCTCGATTACAAGAATATCAGACATTCAGGTCACGACCTTTGCCAATTGGAGAATACGTCTCGCAGGGCATATTGCCTACATTGCGGATTTTTATGGAATACGTATTGTGGATATCGCTGATGCCACATTGCCTGTCGTTCAAGGATATATCAGCACTGGGGAAAATACTGTTGATTATGCGGCCTGGAATACAAAACTATACGTTGGATATTTCAACATGAATGGACTTGATGTATTCGACGTCTCTAATCCCAGCGCCCCATCGTGGGACACTTCTGTCGCCACGGGTGTTGCATCTCCGGCTCTTATGGTTAACGACACGCTCCTCTACATTGCGGGATTTCCGATGTTCGCAACGCCATTATTGCTAAAGATCTACGGTCTCGCCGACCCGCTCAATCCAATACAACTTGGAATAGACACAATTGCAATGAAGGCAAGACAGCAGTATGAAATTACCCTAGATACAACGGGATGGTTTGCGTATGTAAGCACCCGGTTTGACGGCGTGTACTCGATCAAAGTTTCTGATCCTCAAAATCCAGTTACAGTTGGGAATGTCACGCATCAGCCAACTGCCGATCCTGAGGGAGTAACGTTTTCAAAAAACCGCCTCGTTCTTCCTTCAATAGGCGGTGCCTGGTTTATCGATGTTTCGAGACCGGATTCGATGGTAGATGCATCTTACTTTATCACGGGTGGATCAGTGAACGATTTCGTGTTATCGGATCACTATGTGTTCGCATCTGAATCGGACGCAGGTTTGATTATACTCGATGTTTCAGATCCCGCACAACCCATCCGTATAAATGCAACTCAAATGCCGAGCGGAGGATCTGCCGGATGTTTAGCGATCTCTGGAAATTACCTCTACATCGGCATGGGTGCTGCATATTCGTACATTGGCCCCGATTCATTGTATGTGTACGACATCAGAGATGTCTCGAATCCGAAACACATGACGAGCTTAATGTTTAATCACATAGGAGTGATCCAAGCATATCATAATCGATTATATGTGACCCAGTACGACACAGGGTTCACCATCTTCACATTGGAAGACCCAATTCATCCCAAGAGAACCGGGTCGTATGAATATAATGACAGCGTCAATGTGGGCATAGGGCCGATATCCCCTCAAGATTCAATCATTGCGGTCGTTGATTACCAAGGCATCAATATTTTCAACGTTTCCGATTCTACAAAGCCGGTGACGTATACATCGATCACGGGAGGCGCATACGGCGTACTACTTAGAGACACACTGATGTATGCAGGACTCATCAAGGATTCTGAACAGTTCTTCATTTATTCAATCTCAAACCTAAACTCACCTTCTGTGTTGGGATCTGCAAAATTTGGACTGTACGGCTTATCCACACTTGCCATGGATACATCTGGTCACTATCTCTACGTAGGTCCGATCGTAGTAGATGTTTCAAATCCATTCTCACCCGCTCCTGTTGATACCATTTTGGGGTCGGACTATATCTATGGGGTAAAAGCGCAGAAGGACATTCTCTACTATAGCGATTTTAACGGTCTTCATATCCTGAAAAACAATCTTATCACTTCGATTTCTGGGAATCCAGAGAGTAGGCCATTACGATTTGAATTGAAACAAAATTATCCAAACCCATTCAATCCCTCAACCGTCATCAAATATAGGAATAATGATTTTGGATACGTTTTGTTAAAAGTCTACGATGTTCTGGGGCGGGAGGTTCAGACATTGGTAGACAAATGGGAAACACCAGGAGAGTATACTGTAATCTGGACGCCATCTGAAAGGTCGACCGGTGTTTATTTTTATCGACTACAGACCAAATATTTTACCGGTACAGGATCAATGATATATATCAAATGAAGTACCAAATTATGTCTGGGTCGATAGGACTCGAAAAGCATTTCAGGATCACCGAATCACTCTCTCCGTATGCCGGGGTCATCGGAACTGTAAACTGGAGCCAGACTACCTACAAATATGTTTACACGGACTCGACAAGACAGATGATTACTAGCAGCCGTGGATTTGGAGGATCGATCATGGTAGGAGCGGAGTACTGGATTACACCGAGGATTTCGTTGGCAGGTGAAAAGACGTTCGGCGTCAGTTACACCACCGCGTCGTCTGGCAGTAATGCAAGTTCAACTTTCGCGGTGTTCATATCGACCTCGTCGCTGATGTTGTTGATCTATTTGTGACATCATTCGAGAGCAGTCTGGATCCAGGAGTCATGTCTGGTTTGAATTTGAAAGAAAAAGGCTTACCACGAAGACACGAAGATACACAAAGTTCTTGACGAAAATCGCTCGATATTTGAGCCCTTCGTGCTAAGACGTTGAGCCTTAGTACCTTTGCAGTCAATCGCCCCCTTTTCAACGCCCCGCCGGGCTGCAAATTCCCGTCCGAATGACTCAGAGGATCCTGACGTTGCAGTATCATGACCGAATATCGGGCAAAGATGAGCAGAAGGTTGTACTGACATTCGCTCTTCTTCGGAGAGGTTGGTGCATCGATCTGTTGCACAACATCCTCGTCCTGTGTATATTTAACAGACCATAACAAAATAAGAAAGGAAGATATCATGAGGGAAAGAATCATTGTTGCACTTGGTATCATCGCAATCCTTATTCATATTTTGCCGTCGGATGGCGTGGCCCAGACCCAGCCAATCAACGTCGCTTTGTTCAATCCTGTCCAGATATTCCCTGAGGATAATTCAATCAAGGGTTTTCGCCTCAACCTCATCTATGGGAAGAACGTCTCCATGGTTGGATTCGATTTAGGACTTGTCAACCATATCAGCACCGGCGGTTTCACCGGTCTCCAGTGGGGTCTTGTGAATCTTTGCGACGGAGATTTTGTAGGTATGCAGGGAGGGCTGCTTAACCTCAGCAAGAAGAACGTTGAGGGATTCCAGTACGGGTGGTATAACACTGGCGATTATGTCAATGGGTTTCAGCTCGGCCTCGTGAACACCGCCGAAACCATGAAGGGTCTCCAGATAGGGCTCATAAATTTCATCAAAACAGGTGGGCAATTTCCGGTGTTCCCAATTGTCAACTGGTCGTTCTGACTCGTGAGCACACTCGCTCACGGAGAGCGGGAGAGGAGGCATCGATCGCTGCAATGAATTGTCTTCGACGTTGCATCTAGCATGTAATCATACCGGCCGGAGGATTCAAGTGTTTTGAATCCGAATGAGACGTTTGCAGGTGTGAGGAACATGGCATTGATCCGGTTTTGATCAAAAGTTGTCTCTCTCGTTTATCAAGTTGACAATAGATAATGTATAGAGTACATTGAGATATCAAGTTTCAGCTGTTCATTGAAACCCGTGTGGATTATCCGCAGACGGGTTTTGTGATTTTATGACCGCCGACTTTTTCCATACATCCCTCGTTTTCCCGTGAGCGGCTCTTCATAAGGATACCGGGATGAGACAGCAACTTGACGTGGATGTCATTATGAAAAGTATGCTTTTCGGCCTTGCATTCAGTCTGACCCTCACCTGCGCTTACGCTCAACATGATTCAGTCTTCGTTGTCATCTCCGGCGATACTACCACCATCTGGAACGTGAATGTCGTAGGAAACTGTGCTTCCAGGTTCAAGTGTTCGGTATTCATATCGGGCGGCGATGATATCACGCTTACTGAGACAGATACTGTTGGGCCGGTAGACCGCTGCTTGTGCAGCTACGATCTCTCTGCTGTCCTGACGGGTTTAGGTGCAGGTCACTATCGTGTCGATATTTTTCGCCAGTATCTTCTTGCTTATGGTTATCCGAAAGACACGACCCTGTATATCGGTACCACAAGCTTTGATCTCGGCAGTTCTGGAATTCTGGTCTACTCACAGCAATTTCAGCAAAGCGTGTGTAAAGGTGCCTTAGGAGTGGAAGATGGAGAGGGGACTCCCGCACAATTTATTCTTCGACAGAATTTCCCTGAGCCATTCAATCCGACCACAACGATCCAATTCTCCCTTCCCAAATCATCTTTCGTAACACTTAAGGTCTACAACGTTCTCGGTCAGCTTATCAGGACGCTCGTAAACGAGCGTCGTGCACCTGGCACGTATAACGTACAGTTCGACGTGCTCAATATTCCAAGCGGAGTATACTATTATAGATTAAGCGCAATCAATCCGTCGACCGCGAGTTTATCGAGCGGTTCTCAATCGCGGGCGGAGTCGAGGGAATTTGTGCAAACGAAGAAGATGCTGGTAATCCGTTAGCGAATCACAATGAGCCACTCCCGAGAAGATAGCTTCACTAATGGCGAACCGGAAGAGGTATCATCTTCCGTTTGATGAAAACGGGAACAAACTGCCAAATGATGCAGTTTAAAAGGTAATCAGACTGGAGGATATATGGGGAAGCTATCATTGATTGGATTGGTGGTTTTGGCCTCGCTGTTGGTGTCCTGCGGTGGTATTACATTTCCACCTTCAAGCCAAATCATCGCGCATGTGCACTGGCAAAGCTTTAACGAAGCCGGTAAGAAAATTGTTCTCCTCGAGATGAGGGACACAATGTACACCGACACAAATGGTTTGGCAAAATTTGTCGTGCCGGCCGGGCACTACACGCTTAGGGCATTCGGAATCAATAGAGGTGGCCCCTGCTGTGGCCAGATCGATATTAGCGTGGATATAGCTCCGAATGAAACGAAAACGATAGATATCGTTGACTGTCTGCCTTGCGTGTGAGCCTTCCTCAACGCCCTGAATACCGTTGGTCCGCGAAAACAAGAAAACCTCGTCCAATTCTGAGCGGTGGTTTTTGTGAATAATCGAAAAGATAATTATCTCCATCTATCTCCCTAAAAATCCTACACTTGCATGCCCGCCCTTGTTTCTCTCCCCGCGTTGCTGTAAATTGCCGGAAGTTTGTACGGAGGTCAATCATTCCGGGTCGTTCTTTCCTTTGTATTTTCAATAAGATAAAAGTAGAATTGCATCGGCAAAATGGGCCTGATGATCATCTTCAAAATTCAGAATAAAACAAGATATGAATGACACGAGTGGGGTCCCGATAATAAGAAAGGGGACTTACAAAGCCTATTTGAGGAATGGAGTTTTTTGGGGCCTCATCATAGGTGTATTGTTCTTTTTGCTCTCTTTGACTGACAATTCAGCCGTAAAGTCATTGTGGATTGGGTTTTGGGTATGGGTTTGTATCATTGTCCTGATTATGGGAGTTGGATTCCCGAGTGAGGAATATATCAGGAGGAAGAAGAAAATTAGGAAACTGACTTCGCCGCAATATTCATTCTTGCGCGAAAACGGTTTTGTCCTGCATCAGGATCTGTACTTTGAAGGAGTCTATCACGGTTATTCTATCCGTGTTACCCCAATGAGAAAGTGGCTGAAGCCAAATAGAGAAGTAGAGTACGTCTTTATTGAGGCGCTGTATGAATTTCAGGATGGGGAAAATTCCCGGGAACGGGAAATGAATTTGTGCGGCGAGTACTTTGTTGGACGACTAATGTTTGCGCACCACTGTGCCGGATTTGTTCCGAAGGATTGGGAGCAACCTGATTTCAAAGAGAACCTTGACGGCTTAGTAAATATCCTGAAGCGAGAGAACTTGGCGCCGATATCAAAAGATGAATGGGAAGGAAGGTTTGGGAAGAAATTAAAAGAAGAGAGGATGAACGAAGAAAAATCGAGGACGAAGCAGATATTGAAGATTGGTCCGATCGATTTGAAATATATAAAACCCAAAAAATAGTGTCTGCCGCGGCTCCGCTCATTTTGCAAACGACAGATCACCGAGGATGCAAATATTATGCACAGGTTCATTGATTGTACGATTGTGCTTTGCCTGCTGTCGGGCTGCAGCTTCACGCAATATATAGACATTAATCGGCCGGTGCCGTCGAGCGGGCATTGGAACGTTGATAGGTTCAACCATGAAATGAGCAACAAATACAAAAGAGTTCGATGAAGCAGCAACATCTACCACGCAAAATAGTGAGGTTCATCTTGCCACAACCAAAAATTCCCACCTCAATGCCTTGAGGCAACGATGCGAATTGAAAATGAGCGTAAAATACCGGGTACAACGATAATCAAATTTTCTTGCTTCCTGCTACCTGGTATATTCCTTGCCACAGTTACTCTGGCTCAGCAACTGAACAGAATTACCCAGAATAAACCGACCATCCTTCTTGTCGGTTTTCACCATCTGGATGACAGTCTTGTAAACATCCTTTCACCGCAGCGACAAAGAGAAGTCGCCGAGGTGGTGGCGCGGTTGAAGACGTTCCAACCTACAAAGATAGCAGTTGAAAGAAATGTATTCGAAAACGACACCCTCAACGACCGGTTCAGCAAATATGTTAAAGGAAAGTACGCAATAGACTCGGCACCTGAACGTTTTGTGAACACGAAACTGGAAACATACCAAATCGGATTTCGTCTGGCAAAAGAACTACACCATGAAAAAATTTATGGGATAGATTATCGTAACTTTCCCAACCATTTGCCGCCGGTCGATTCGTTTGCACGAGCGTACAATCAGGAAGTTTTCCTCTGGCGATTTGAGGAGGGAGGCAATGATGTCGGCAAACCTATGGAAGAAATCATAAGGGACTCTTCCACACTGTGCTTGCTTCAATTCCTCAATGCCGACAGCACAGTTCCACGAATTGATCAGGCTCTGCTTAGTTCCCTTGTGCACATCGGCAAGGATGCAAACTACATTGGCACAGATCATATGCTGCAGTGGTTCGAAAGAAATCTCAAAATCTATACAAACATAACGAGAATAATTGAATCTAATGACGACCGGATCCTTGTCCTCATAGGCGCCGCGCACCTTAACTCACTTCGGTGGTTTATTACCGGAAGCGGCGAGTACAATCTCGAAAAGGCAGACAGGTACTTGCGATAAAGATTGCGATATGGTGCTTCACCAGACAGCGGCAAAAATCTATCATAAGGTGATGCTTACAGCAATGCATTCCGATCAGTGGATGAATCGCGGGAACCATGTTCGCAAGCACATAGACATCCAGGTCGGCAAATCCGGCTTCGCCGTGGACCGCCATTTCCACACACCGGCTTGAACATAAGACATTGACAATTAAGATTGACACTCGGTTCCACTTATTGAAGAAAGGCCTGCGATGAGCAATAGAAAATTGTTTTCGCTGTGCGGCATATTTGGAATTATCGCCGTCGTATGCTATTTCATCGGTGCAGTTATCGATCTGCCACTCCCCGATGGGATTTCCCTGCTGATTTTTTTCGGATTCCCGGCTTTTGGGATTGCATCGTGGTATCTGCTGTGCAATATTCTCTCCGGAGAGGAGAAGAGCACAACGGCTAATCTTGCGCTGATCTTCGCGGCGGCAGGATTTACGCTCCTGACCGCCATGGTGATGGCGCAAATGGCCACCCGCCTTGGAATTGCCGATCTGCAAACCAAGGCCGCAACTGAAGCTGAGCGGAGTGAGCTTAAGATGATTCTTAAAGGTGTGAGGTTCGTGGATCTTGGGCTCGACGTAGCATGGGATTTCTTCATCGGCACGGCATTCATTCTGACAGGTATCGGGATGCGTCGCGTCCATGGTCTGGGCCTCCTCTGGGGGCTGCCCCTTTCGATTCTCGGGGCTCTCCTGATTGCACTTAACGCATGGACATTTCCATGGCCGCCGAATACACGGGGACTTTTCGACATCGGTCCCTTTTGCGCCCTCTTCTTGCTGATCTTTAGTGTCCGCCTTCTGCTATTGGGTCGCCTCAAGCAGGCGACGTGATTATGGGCGAGCGCGTGACAGTGAGAAACGATGCTGGAAAGAAAGTTGTAAATGAACACACTGCGTAAATGAATTACTCAACATTGTTCAGGACCGCAAGGCCCCATCCGAATAGATTTACTTTGCTCACGTTGGACTTCGTGACAAAGCTCTTAGGCTATTTTCATCTCCATTCTTAACGGAGAACTTATGAAAATCAAAACACTGATGGGAGCAGGCGACCTGATAATTGGCTTTACACTGCCATTTGCCGTCGTTGGAATAATTATCAATATGCTCTCCCCTCATTTCTTCAGAATGAATATTGGCCAGTCCGGCATAATTGTCGGAATCATTCTTCTTATAATTGGCGTCCCTATCTGGCTTATATCAGTAGTCCAAATACTTGTCAACGTTCCCCGAAAGAGGCTTATTACAACTGGCCCATTCGCGGTCGTATTGCATCCTCTCTATACATCAGTGGCTTTGTTGGTTATTCCCGGGGTTGGTTTTATTCTTAATACGTGGATTGGCGTTGGCATAGGGATAATTCTCTATATTTTTTCCCGCCTATTTTCGGTTAAGGAAGAAAAAGAGCTCAATGACACTTTTTCGAATGAATATCGTTTATATCGCTCCAAGGTTCTGCTGCCATGGCTTTGAGACAGTGGGATAGTAGGGTTTTTCACAAAGCGGCTGGGTCATTTGCAAAGCATTGCATGCGACCTCGCAGCAATGGTGTAATATGAATCGTCGCACTCCCGAACCAATCCGGTTTGATCGCGTCGCGGATATCTATGACAATTACGTCAATATCGATTTCGATATCCCCTTTTGGCTCCAGGAGGCGCGAGCTGTTCGCGGAAAGGTCCTTGAACTGGCTTGCGGCACCGGACGTGTCTCACTTCCGCTTTTGAGCGCTGGCGTCGACCTTTCCTGTGTCGACTACTCTCCCGGAATGCTCGCTCAATTCCGGAAGAAACTCGAGGCGAGACAATTTTCCTGCCCCATATACTGTCAGGACATAGCCGCGTTGACTTTAACAGACCGGTTCGAGCTTATCTTTATTCCGTTTCATTCTTTTTCCGAGATTCTTGATAAGCAGAAGCAGCGAGACGCACTTCTCCGCATTCATTCTCATCTGACAGCTCAGGGTACATTCATCTGCACGCTCCAAAACCCTCCCGTCCGCACCGCTTCGATGGATGGGAAATCGCACCGTGTCGGTGAGTTTGGAATGCAAAACGGTCGTAAGCTTTTTGTTACATCAACGCTGACATTTGATCCGGCAGCACACCTCGCATCGGGTGAACAGCTCTATGAACAGTTCTCTCAGGATAACCGTCTGATCGATCGGCGCCGCCTTGACGTTAATTTCCATCTCTTCAGCAGGACAGAGTTTGAAGCTCTCGTTGACGAAGCCGGGTTCGTAACTCAGGCATTTTATGGCGACTATGATCGCCATCCATTCGAGCAGGAGACGAGCCCATTCATGATTTGGAAACTAATCAATCGCTGACTGTAATGATAACGACAATCGTGCTAATAATTTCCCTGCTCCTCCTTTTATTGATCCTTACCGTTATTACCGGGGCAATCGTTAAAGGGCAAACTATCATTGGCCGTCCACCGATCCCTGTTTTTTATTTTGTTCTAGGCAAAGTGTTGGTGGCTGTCAACTTAACGTTTTTGCTCTTGAAGGGACTCCGTGTAGATACCGGCGGAATTTGTGCACTTGCACCGCTCGTCGAGATAATCGCACTTGTTTTATTGATTGCCGGGACTGTGATATTATTCTTTTCGACTGTCAAACTGAAAAATGATCTGATTTTCGGTCTATCTTCTTCCGAACAACATAAACTTCAGACAACGGGCATCTATTCCTTCAGCCGGCATCCGTTCTATTTGGGATTTATCTTGATCCTGTTTTCGTCCTGTCTTTTCAATCCAAACATTATTAATTTCGCAGCATTCCTCGGCGCCTGGTCGATTCACCATAAAATCATGATTAAAGAGGAGGAATTCCTCACTTCTCAATACGGCGAAGAATACATCCGGTATGCGAAAAAAGTGAAACGCTATATCACCATCTCAAAATAGAATGCCATGAACGTATTGATTATTTACGCCCATCCGAATCCGATGTCGTTTACAAAAGCGATTCTTGACAATTTTGTCAGGGGACTTGCTGAAGCAGGACATCACTACGAGATTATTGATCTCTATAAAACCGGATTCAATCCCGTATATCAGCAAATGGATTCCTCGTTTTTTGTGGATGAAGATATGCCCAAGACTCTTTTTCAGCAAATGGACATGAGGGCGATGATCGTCGGGCTTGCAGGAGGGCCAATAAAGCGGCTCATCGCAAAATGGTATATAAGAAACAAGACCGATGATGAGTTGATAAAACTTATCAAAGCTCAAAAGCCCAAAGACGTCTTAGCACAGCAACAGAAAGTAGCAGATGCCGATGCGCTGGTTTTCATAACTCAGGTTTTCTGGATGCACTTTCCGGCATTGGTCAAAGGATGGATGGAAAGGGTTCTCACATATGGCTTCGCATATAAGTTAAACGAAAAGGGGTGGAAAGGCGACCCTGATGGAAGGATCCCATTGCTAAAGATCAAAAAGGCAATTATAATGCAGCCCACATTCTTTAACGAAAAAGTATACAGGGAAAGAGGATTTAAAGCGGCGATGGAAAAAACGATTGACGATTGGAGTCTCAAGTACCCGGGTATTGAAAATGTTGACCATGTTTATTTTCATTCGATTCTGTCGGTAAGTCCGGAGACAAGGAAAAAATATCTGGAAGTGGCTTATCTCAAAGGAAAAGAACTGAAATGTTCGCACGAGGGGCAGCAGGTAACTCACTAAATCGATCAGAAGCAGATGGAAGGGGGCTGCAAAGAGTATGAAGAGTGCATCGCAAAATATCTTTTATTTCATCATCGGTTCCCTGGTATTTGTCGGAGTTCCGGTAGTCGCATGGGGGGTTGGAGATGTGGGAGCGTATTTTGCCAACATTCAACGCACATTGTACTCGATTCTCATGACAGCTGCAACGCTCCTTGTTGTGATATTTGTCCCGAACCAGGGGAGAGGATACAAGAGTGGAGAAAAGCTCATCGTAAGGCAAAAGCTCGCCGTGCTGTATCTGCAGGCGGCTTCCATTTTGCTCCTCGTGATATCGCCAATTGCCGACAAACATGCGTTCTTGTCCATCGGAACCGGAGCGATTTTGCGAACCTCAGGCCTGCTGCTCACAATGGTCGGATATTTTCTGATGAGCTGGTCGATAATGGTTTTGGGAAAGCAGTTCAGTGTGGATGTCACAATCCAAAAAGATCATGAGCTCATCACGAAACGGCCCTATAGTCTCATCAGACATCCGAGATATCTGGGAATAATCATCTTTCTCTCTGGAATATCGCTCGTATTTAACTCGTGGCTATCGATTATCATGGTAGTGCTTACGATCGTTGTACTTTTGTGGCGCATTTCTGATGAAGAGAAATTGATGCAGGAGGAGTTTTCGGAAAAATGGAACGATTACGTGAGGCAGACGAAGCGTCTTATTCCGTACGTTTATTAACGTTACACAATACTTGAGACCAAGCCCCGGCAATGTTCCTTCAAACTTAAAGCGACAAAAAAGGATAGCCGATCTTCTGCAATCATGCAAGGCAATCTGTCTCTGCTTTGCATAAATCGTGAAAAGCGTCATTCGGACTGCCGGTATTTCAAGCCGGATAGGGATCTCAGCAATCCCTTTGGAAAATCGCCACAGGAGACGCTTTCTTGACACTTTGATGCTTTTTGATCCCTGCCCGCATATGATCAATACCTGTTGCCTCACGTAAGTTTTTACTCAAGAGGGTATTCGTTGCCTCACATAAGTTTCTACTCGTAGGATGGGGTGGTTGTTTGGTTGACATTCCCCCTCCGTTTCCGTAGATTTTAACATATCAGGCTATTGGGGGTAGAGAGTTCATTGAAAGCCCGTTGATGCAAACGCGTCGATGGGCTTTGTCGTTTCCAAAGCTAGTCTTAAAAAAACTACTGGAAGACACATTCCATGGTAATGAGACAATATCTGCTTCCGATACTTGTCATCGCACTTTCGTCATGCAACCGGCAGGGTCAAGGCATCGGCAATGCCGACGAACAGGTGGTCCGTGAACTGTCCCATCGGCGGATTGTGATGTTGGCCGATTTCGGCCATGAATATCCACTCCCTTATTACACTTTGAGCTCAGTGCTCTCCACCTGGCTGCGAATGCTGGAGAATGGTGAAACAGAGGAGAACCATCTCACGCTTATTCTTGAACAGGACAGTTCAATGGCCAATCTGCTCAAACAATATCTCAAGACCGGCGACTTGAATCCGTGGCTCGATTTTATACTCCCGAGCACATCACTGGAGCGTTTGGAATTCTATGCTGGTCTCCGGCGGCTGACACTTCAGATCGACAGTCTTAACGCACTTTGGCCGGTTTCCAGACGGATTACGTTTGATGTTTTTGGAGCGGAGGAAATGAACGTATTCGACCCGAGAGTAATCGATTCGCTCGAGCGGTCGACGGCGCAATACTTCGTCGTGCGTCGGGATAGTATCAGTGCATCTCGGATTGCAAAGTATCTCGAAGAACATCCAGGCCAGAAAGCGCTGGTGTTCTACGGCGACGCTCACCTTATGAAGAACTTTGTTAGGAAACCGTTCGCCGAAGCCCTCCCTCCGGAGCAGCAGGGGGGAAGATTTATGGGGTACTATCTGAAAAAAGAATTTGGGGAAGATCAGGCATTCACCATCAACCAGCTGGAGCGTGAGAGATCGCCTGTCGAGGAAAACAAATTCAACAGCGATGTCTTTTTCCTTGCAAAGGACGTGCCGTGGAAGAATTCAATTCCGGCCAGGGACGAAGCAGATCCGACAAATTTTGATGCATTCATTGTGCGTACGGAAAAAAGAATACCCGGGCACCCCCTCTCCCATGTGTTCAGTAATCGACTCATATCGGCATGTATCAAAAGAATGGAATTCCTGGAACCACACGTTTCAGGTGGTTTAGATCCCCTGGTTCCACACCTGACCGGGGAGTTTGCCCAGAGATATTACAACGAGGCTGCAAGTGATTTGGCATTCCTTTGCGACACGGCTTTCCCGAGTGCCTCCGGGTGGAAGTCTTGGTGTGCTACGCATCGTGCGGCCACGCTGGACATTCTCCTTTCCGACTCTTTCCGGAACAGCATGGTAGGAAAGTATAGTCACAGACAGAATTCGATGCGGGATTTTCAGAACCTTATCGATCTCGGATTCGATCCAACCAGAGCTCCTTCAAGAAACATGACACCGGAAGATTGGAATGAATTCTTTGATAAAATGTGGCCGCAGGTTGTTGCGCTCAATTCAATCGGAATGGTCTGGGTCGGGGAGTCGGAGGAACAGGCAGCTGCAAAGCGTTACCTCGCGCAGGTCGGCGGCCGGAGCAATGACCCTGCGGGCTATCTAAAATGGTGGCGAAGGAAGTTCTTCGATGCAGCGTACTAAACCGAAACTGCTGAGAAATGATACATCAACGCTAGGAAATGAGAGCTCTTTAAGAAACGATAACATGAAATGTTCAATGCTTTTCTTTGATCCTTATTCAACCATCCGAGGTAACGAGGATGCTTCTGCCGGCTGGAGGAGATCAAATGACTACAGAAAGCACTGCAAAAGGACACACAATGGCCCAGGTTGAAACAGACGAAATTTACAGGAATCTTCCTCTCGACAAGATTCCGTGGAATATTGAAACCCCTCCCCAAGCATTGGTTCAGCTTGTGGAAAGTGGGAAAGTAAAGCCGTGCAAAACAATCGATCTCGGTTGCGGTGCCGGGAATTATGCCATCTATCTTGCCGGTAAAGGATTTGACGTTACCGGAGTCGATATTTCCCCCAAGGCCATCGAGCTTGCCAGAGTCAATGCGAAAAAGAAAAAAGTCAAATGCGAATTTCTGGTCGCCGACGTTCTCGGGGATCTTCCGAAAACTGTGAAGCAGTCGTTCAACTTCGCCTATGACTGGGAGTTCCTGCATCACATATTTCCGGATCGGAGAGAGGAGTATGTAAAGAATGTGCATGGGGTTCTTTGTCCCGGGGGCAAGCTCTTCTCGGTTTGCTTCAGTGAGAAAGATCCTGAATTTGGCGGGGTAGGAAAGTACCGGGAAACCCGTCTGGGCACTGTTCTCTATTTCTCTTCTGAACATGAATTGGACAATCTCTTCAGCCCCTACTTTACCATCATCGAGCTTAAGACGATCGAAATCAGGGGTAAATCTGTTTCTCATTTCGTGAATTACGCATTCATGGAAAGAAAGAATCCTGGGAAAGGTTAATCATGGAACCATATGCTGCGTTTTCGGAAGATCTCAAGGGAGCATTAGAATTGGAATATCCTCCCATCGCCATTTCATTTTCGAACGAACCGCCGGTCGGAGTTGAACGCCTCAAGGGAGGATTACGGCTCTGTCAGATGCTTGATAAAGTCAGGTTCGAGGGGGCTGTTTTTTATACGACGACCGAGAACCATGCCTGCGACGGAGGTTCCAGCAGTTGTGGGCTCAAGGAAATAAACGAACGAATCAAGACCGGAGAGTTCTTGTGCAAAATGGGACTCTTCAGCACCAAAAGGGCCGCGAGAAGATTTGCGAAGGCGAATCCAAGAATAGATCCCGGCACGGTCAAAATTGTTTCGTTCTCTCCACTCGAGAAAGCAACCTTTGAACCGGATGTTGTTGCACTCATATGCAATGCACGGCAGGCAATGAGAGTGGCGGAAGCATATGGATACGACACCGGCAAACGAGCAACAGGTCTGACCGGATCGCCGATTTGTTCCTCGATCGTCGCGGCTCCGTTCCTCACCGGAGAAATCATCTACAGCCTTGGCGATCATGGTGCAAGAAATTATATGAACATCAGGGACGAGGATATCTTTGTGGGTATTCCGGCAGAACTTCTCGGGCAGATAGTCGGGAATCTCGGTGAAATGGAATTTTCAACGTAGAGTGAAGCGGTCGTACCACTGTGTGTATCGGCTGGATCAAATGAGGTAGGATGTGTCACTTCTATGAGCACAGCGATTGCCCATCATAAGTGAGTGTGAACTAAATTTCAGAAGCGAAGGAGGATTTGATATGGCGATGTTTATTTTCAAAAAGGATAATGTTGAAATCGTACTGAGTGAATTGAAGCCGGGGCAGCTGAAGGAATCATTCCGGGATCTGCGGGGGATTATCGACAAAGTACTCGGTCCTATGCAATGCGGAACTCATCAGAGCCAGCCGATTGTAGTCTTAAAAAACGACGGACAAATGGCCACTCTCGCGGGATATGGCGCATGTTGTCGCCCCTTTCTCGAGAAGGTGCATGACCGGCTGGAGCGGACAGGGATACCGACTTCGAATTTTGTCCTTTCAACAAGGAAATTTGAATACGTTCACGAGGCATAAATTGAAACTGATTCAATGGGTTCTTCCACTTATCATTCTCTGTGTACCTTCCGGATTCTCTTCTTCACAGATTCAGGTTTCAAGGGAGGGAAACGTTGAAACGCTCGCTAAGAATTTTGTGAATTTACTCGTGAAGGAGGAGTATGCTTCTGCGGCACTGAATTTTGATGCGGCCGTAAGCGCGGCACTGTCTCCACAAAAGCTCCGGGAAACATGGGAATCTCTCATCATGCAGGTCGGAGCATTTAAGAAGGAGCGCAGCGTGCGCACCGCAAAAGTTGCAGCCTATGATGTGGTGTACGTTTCGTGTGAATTTGGGAGAGCGGATCTCGATGTAAAGGTGGTTTACAACAGCACAAAGCAAATCGCCGGTCTTTTCTTCGTTCCAACCGAGGCTAACCCTCAGGCCGGAGCGGCTGCACCTTCGACAAACAGCACGCTGCCGGCCAGGGAAGTGCTCATTGGGAGCGGTGACTGGGCGCTGCATGGAACGCTCATAATTCCCGAGGGTGAAGGTCCCTTCCCGGCGGTCGTCCTCGTGCACGGTTCCGGACCCCAGGACCGGGACGAAACCATCGGACCGAACAAACCATTTCGCGATCTGGCAGAAGGGCTGGCAGCGAAAGGGATAGCGGTCCTGCGTTATGAAAAGCGAACAAAAGAGCACGCCGCTCAGTTGGTTCCTCTCAAGGATAGTATTACTGTCAAAGAGGAAACCATTGACGATGTACTTCTTGCCGTTTCCCTGTTGCGGAACACCGGCAGAATTGACCCGAAAAAGATCTTTGTTCTGGGACACAGTCTCGGAGGCATGATGATTCCGAGAATCGGACTCCGCGATTCCGGGATTGCCGGATTGATTGTTATGGCCGGCACATCCAGGCCGCTCGAAGATGTTATCCTTGACCAGATGTCGTATATCTTCTCACTTGACAGCACCATCTCCGAAAGTCAGAAATCGCAGCTTGAGATAATAAGGTCACAGGTTGCCAGAGTCAAGGATCCGAAGCTGACCGTTGCCACACCGTCGACGGATCTGCCGCTCGGTATTCCGGCCAGGTACTGGCTTGACCTCCGGGGCTATAATCCCCCAAAAGTTGCCCTGACTCTGAAACAACCGATGCTCATCGTACAGGGAGAACGGGATTATCAGGTGACGATGGATGATTTCGCCGGCTGGAAAAAGTACCTATCCGCCAGATCGAATGTGCAGTTCAGGACGTACCCGAAACTGAATCATCTCTTTATCGAGGGAGAAGGAAGGAGCACACCCCAGGAGTACGGGATTGCAGGGCATGTGGCGGAATCTGTCATTGACGATATTGCCGCATGGATAAGGAAGTGAGGACCACGTGCGGGAAAATTCTTGCGAAATGGAGATCATTCGGGAATTTTGGCTGGCGTGTCGCGCTCGTAGTTTATTTAGATTGAACGATCGATTGCAGTTTGTATGAATTGATCCGAGCGCCTGAAACGGAATCATTGAATTGAGGAATGTCAATTTTAGTTTCAACCTGATGAATACGTTACCGATACAAAGTGGCAACTCACTTTTTCTGGAGGGCCCCTGATGATTGCAACCAACGTTCTGGACTCCATCGGCAACACGCCAATCGTGGCGCTCCGAAAAGTAGTTCCGCCCGGCTCCGGACGCGTACTCGTAAAGCTGGAATGGGCGGACCCAACCGGCAGCATGAAGGACCGGATGGC
>JAWOMQ010000020.1:0-4868 GCA_033852415.1 Bacteroidota bacterium | reverse complement strand
AAAACAGGTGGTCTCTATGAGCGCCGGCGGCCGGGCCGTCATTCCCCTTGCGGCAAAGTGGCCGACAAAGCCAGCGCGTAATGCGATGCGGTCGAGGTACCATCGAAGTGCGGCTATCAAGCCCAGGTCATCGAGGATCGAAGGCCTCAAAGCGACACTGAGATTTCTCACGTCCAGAATCGCTCGATCGACGATCTGAATGCTTTCGCGTATGTATTCCTTTTGGGAGTCTGAAGGTTGATTGATCTGCATTGTTTGCAGGTTTATCTTTACGGCGGTCAAGGCCTGCCCAATCTCGTCATGTAATTCCCGCGCGACATCCCTCCGCTCGGTTTCCTGGATCTCCATAAGTCGATGTGAAAGTCGCTCGAGCCGTTCTCTCGTTTCTCTCAATTCATTCTCAGATCGCTTTTTTTCAGTAATGTCCAGTGCCACACCACCGATGAACCGCTTCCCTTTCGAATCCGTAAATGGAAATTTGAACGAAAGCCAGTACCTGTCCCCTTCAGGGCCAGGAACGCGCTCGAGGTACTCTACGGTGATATTGCCCGCGAGAACGGCAAGATCATTCTCTCTGAGCTGTCTGGCCACAGACTTCGGCCAGAGATCCTCGTCAGATTTTCCCTCCCATTCGCTGAGTCTAATGCCAAACGCCCGCTCGCATTGCCGGTTGATCCAAAGCATCTTGCCGTCCTCGGATTTGAGGAATGCGACCGCGGGCCCACAATTCACGAACATCCTGAAACGCTCTTCACTTTCGCGCAAGGCGGACTCTACACTCCGGACATCTGCCAGCTGTGCCTTCAGTTCGCCAATCTCCTTGTAGAGTTGATCAATATTTTTTGTGACAGGATGACCCACATGTTGACGGCTAAGGGGGCGAATTCGTGGTGTGTGCGGGGAGGAGCGATATCGGGATGCAGACCGGGACTGCGGATTTTCTGATTTGCCTGACAATGGAGGATAAGTTTCTCCCACCTCATCCGCCCTCTTGACTATCAAGCTTTTCACTCGCAATTGATTCTACTCCTTACGGATTACAATAATCCGCGTCCGACTTTAGATGACAGCTTTCGCTAATCCGATATTGTTCTGGCCTTGTGTGTGATCGTATGCTGTTCTCAAGCTAATGAGTTTTGTCTGGAGAAGCAATAGAAATTCTCACAATTAAAAAAAATTAATCAGCCTTGATACGTCTCTACGCGCTTCCCAAGTTCAAAAGCGACTTACAATTCATTCTTCGAAAGCGAAATCTCATCACGTATTGCTGCAGAATGAACAGAAGCTTTGGCACTCCAAAGTGTGTGAACGCAACGTGAGATCCGATCAGGTAAAACGTGTATTAGAGGGGGGAAGAAATGAAGATGGGATCAATTCACTTCACGACAAGCCGAACACAGTGACTATCAGAATTTACTGGTCAGGACGGCCACACGATTGGTACCCGCTCTCTGCCAAATTCAATTTCGAAGATCGATTGGCCCGGCAGGCACCATTAATCTCCCGTTGATCGCAGGACGCCCGGAACGGGCGCAGCAAACAAATCAGGAGATCCTTCTATAAGGGAAACATCAAAGCGGGGGATCTCAGGAAGAGAAGTGCCTCCCTCCAATACTCATGTCCGGTACAGTGGGGTAAAATGCCCTAAATTGATTTGCTCAAGAATTCGTGCAACCTGCTATAATATATCAAGTTGTCCTTTCAGAATCAGAATGAAATCGGGGTCCTTTATTTGAGAAGAATCATCTTCTTCACACTCTGAAAATGCTTTCCGCTCGCTAATGAAACAGCATCGATTCTATAAAAATAGATTCCGGATCCGACAGAGAGTCCGCCCCGAGTTGTGGAGTTCCATTCGACCGACTGATATCCTGCATCCATGGTTCCGTCAATGAGGCGTGAAACTTCCTGCCCAAGGATATTGAACACACTCATGTGGATGAGGCTCTTTTCAGGAAGATCAAAGTTGATGCGTGTGGTTGGGTTAAATGGGTTCGGATAATTGGATCCGAGCGAATAGGTCGAAGGCACACGTTCGCGCCGGCGTGCTGAGATAAGATCCTGGCCAGGCGCAGGTGGTGGAGGTTCATCGCTCCGAAGCCTCGATACATCGGTCAGCATTTCCTTCGGCACTTCAGGGCCGATGTTCGACTTCAGTGTAATCTGACACGGCGCACTGCTCTGCATCCAATAACCTTTGTTGCGAATAATAGAATCAGCAACGAAGTACTGTCCACTGTAGTAGAAAATTTCTCTTATTGAGTTCGGTGGACTTTGAATGATGTTGCCCACGGGAATAGAATTGTAAATGCCCCCGACGAAGTTCCAACCCGATGAAAGCGAATAGGTCAGGCTGTCAATTGGTGTCCCGCCGACAAGTACCGTTTCTGCCTGGCTTGTGTGAATCCAGTATGAGTTACCCGGAACAAGAGTGTCCGCGACAATGTAACCGCCGTTATAGCCAAACGCTGTTCCAACGATTGTTGGGAAAATTTCGCTTTTCAGATTGCTCGGGGTCGACAAGGGAACGCTTATCATATTCCAACCATTATCGACAAAGAAAAATGTATCCTGGAACCCGGGTGGACGAAAATCGTTCATCAGGATTGTCCCTGAAGCTCCTACGATCCAGGCAGCCTCGGTGGGTATTACCTCTATCTGATCCAATTCGCCTGAGACATTCGAAACGTCGTTTCCCCACGTCGTGCCACCATCAGTAGTTTTGATGATGGTGCCACTTCCACCGACGGCCCATCCGGTGTTCGAATCGGCGAAGGAGATTGACAACAAATATTGATCGGTACCGCTGGTTTGATTGATCCATGATTTTCCCCCATCGGTAGATTTTTCAATCACTCCGATGCCCACGCTTGAGGGTTGATCAAATCCCACCAACCACCCCGTCGTGTGATTCAGAAAGAACAGGCCGTTGATCGACTCTTGAGGATCGATTCCTGAAGTTTCAGAAGCCCACGTGGTACCCCCATCCGTAGTCTTTAACAACGTCGCAGGAATCTGGCCGCCCACCCAACCTGTATCAGCATTTAGGAAAAACACTGATGTGTAGAAGACAGTGGAATCAGGTACAGTCTGGTGGCGCCATGTTGCGCCTCCGTCCGTTGACTTCATGACAAAGCCATCGGGGGTGACTGTCCAACCGATACTGGATGAGACAAAATGGACGGCGACAAGGGGATCGAAAACGCTGGAACGTTGCCATGTGGCTCCGCCATCGGTCGTCTTCAGAATCAAGCCTGCAGTGTCATAGCCGACCACCCAACCTGTGAGGGTGTCAACGAAACTGACAGAAGCGAGCGTGCTCACCGAATCTAAATGTTGCCGCACCCAGTGACTACCCCTGTCGCTGGTTTTCAAGATAATTCCGTCGTATCCGACAACCCATCCGGATCGTGGGGTCACAAAATCGACACCCAACAGTCCTTCAACGGTAGAACTCGTTTGCGGTTTCCAACCGCTCCCCTGGGCATACGCACCGCTGAAATTCAAAGATATCAATGCAATAAATGTTACAAGTGCTTTCATAAATGATCCCTCTTTTAAGATTCCAACATGAAGTAAGATTTCCCTCTGCTCCTCAGTGATTATATTCTTAATGTATATCTCAGAATTTCGAAAACACAGGCCCGCTTCCACAGGCCTTGCCCTTCCCAGGCCGTCCACTCACGGGGACCTTACTCTTTTCCCCTCACGCAATTGCGTGCCCCTTACACTTCTCATTTCACCAAACGATTTCTCCCCGAGGGGTCCCCTCTCTCATTTCCAACTGTCCATCTATCAAAAGCTTCTCCCCGACCGACTCGACTTCAGATCTGTGGGCGGGCGCACATTCAACTATTGCTTATCGGATTTCTTCCTAACCACCCCCATATAACTAAGATAGACGTCCGGAGCCTCCTTGAAGTCTGTCTTGAGAACAAGTTCACCCTGGAAGTACCCTTCGTGTCGGGGGACGACTGTTAATGTTAAATCGGTTTTCTCGCCCGGGCGAAGTTTGCGTCGGCCGAGACGGAGTGCACGGATACTGGAATCTTTGTACAGAGTTCTAAATATGAAAACCGGCGACGCGGTCGCATTCGTCAGATGAATCAGTTTGGTCGCGGGTGTATCCGCTTTGATACTGTCGAAGTAGAAAAAAATTGGTTCCGATTGAAGGACATCGAGTATGTTAAGGGAAAAATTTATGAACAATGTCGAATCTGCCGGATCATTTGATACGACGCGAACGTTCTTCGTGACCTTGCCGCGGTACGATCCGATTGTGAAATTCACCGTGATCTTCGAAGAATCACCCGGCGGGATAGATCTGGAGGATGTCAATGCCGCTGTGCATCCGCATGTCGCCTCTACTCTGTGCAACTCGAGGGTGTTGAGGCCGCGATTTCGCACGATGAGCACATGGGATACTTTTTTCCATCCGCTGTACGCGTTACCAAAGTCCTGATTCAAACCACCCGCCACCTCAAGTTTTGGCTGTGCACATACCAGGCATACCGAACAGATACATATGATGAGAAGAACGAAAACCTTACTCATGGAGATGATCACAGATGCCTTGATTACGATTATCAGAAATACCAGGGAAGGCGGCCAGGTTTTAAACAGAGACCATCTGTGAAACATGTGATCCCTGGCTGATCCCTCTGATCCCTTCCACACAGAATGCCATTATTCGGGCGTTCCGCATCTTTGAAATATAACAAACAGGGGCGACCCAGGCAATGATATCTGGCACAATATTATGGCCTGGGGTCCATTCACCAATTTAGTGTACTACCCGCACTATTATTGAGTAAATCATCCCTTTCGTTTCCCAACATACACGAAGTAACGTTCCGGCGGGACTTTCC
>JAWOMQ010000134.1:0-9208 GCA_033852415.1 Bacteroidota bacterium | reverse complement strand
TTTATTATTTAAATGAAATTTGTCGTACGCATCAATGATATCTTTTACCAATTTATGGCGGACGACATCATTCCTGTCGAAATAGCAAAATCTGATTCCCTCCACCCGCTGCAGGACCTCCTGAATCTGAACGAGACCTGAGACCGTTTTTACCGGAAGATCGATTTGGGTAATATCACCGGTGATGATGGCTTTCGAATTTGCCCCGAGACGGGTAAGGAACATTTTCATCTGCATTGATGAGGCATTTTGAGCTTCATCGAGGATCACGAACGCGTTATTCAGCGTTCTGCCACGCATGTACGCAAGCGGCACAACTTCAATCACACGGCGCTCGATATATGTCTTTAGTTTGTCGGGAGGGATCATATCATCGAGAGCATCATACAGGGGGCGAAGATAAGGATCGACCTTTTCCTTGAGATCCCCTGGCAGAAAACCAAGAGATTCTCCGGCCTCGACAGCTGGCCGTGCAAGAATGATCTTGACAATCTCCCGATTTTTCAGAGCGGCGACGGCCATCGCCACGGCCAGGTACGTTTTCCCCGTCCCCGCAGGTCCAATCGCAAAGACGATATCGTTCTTGCGGATCTGACGGATATACTCTTTCTGACCATGTGTTTTCGCGCGAATGATTCCGTTGCGGGTTGAAAGAACCACAGTGTCGAGCTCGTCAGAGCTGAGCCCCTCCGTAAGGGTTGTGGGAAGCGCACCCTCACCATTGACCTTTACAAGATCGATTATCGTATCGATGTCGTTGACAGAAATCTCTCCGTTCTTGGTAAGGATATACATGAGTTCCTTAAAGATCTTTTCAAGTTGATCAATCTGCATCTGATCGCCGCGCAGAGTGATATCGTTTCCCCGGACCACGATGCTAGCTTCGAATTTATCCTCGAGCATGTGAAGGTTGGCATCATTCAGTCCAAGGAGTTGAAGCATGTCGACACCTTCAGCCCTGAATTTCTTTTCAGCCAAGGAAGTTTTTTGCTCCTTTCTTGATCATAGTAGAATGAAAAAAGCCCTCGATGCAAGCGCATCCAAGGGCTTTTTGACTTATGACAACTTTCTGTTCAAATGTGCGGTCTCGGAACTTCCTGCCTTTCAGCTCTGTTTATTGTCCAGACGGAGCGGACGCTTTCTTCCGATAATACCGGTTTGCTGCAGTCTTTTCCTCCGGCGTAAGTTCTTTCCCTGCCGGGATCTTCAGCACCCATTTGGGTTTAATAACGTCTGGGTCTCTGATCTTATCCCTGTTGCTTTGCCAGATCTTAGGCCACATCCAGGCGTTATCATAGATATCTTTCTTTTTCGCTATGTTCCAGAGGCAATCACGATTGCGCGCCCAGGTACCCACCGTGTAGGTCGTTTCTTTCGTAATGCTCTGCAGCAACGCAGCGACCTTATCCTGCAGGACATGGATCCGGTCTGCATAGCGGGGGATCTTGGCCATTTTCTCCCCCAGCATCTCCTTCAGGCGTGTCTGCATACGCTCCAGTTCATCTCTATGCCCGGTTAGCTCAGCATCGGACATTTTCTGAAAATCATCGACACGCTTTTCCATATCCGACAATTCCTTCTCGAACGCCTGCGCCTCTTCTCTTGTTACGCCAATCAGTGCATAGAGGGCATCCTCGCAGGATTTGATATCTGCGTCGAGTTTAGTGGATTGATTCATCAGCACCGTCTTGTCGCTGTCCAGCTTAGCAATCTGGCCTTGCAGTTCAGCCACACGCGCTTTCGCGGTTGTCATCTCTGACTGCCATTCGTCGCGCGACATTTTTTCCTGGCCTAACATCGACGAGGTTACGAAAATCGTCAACGCGATCACCATCAGGAAAGAGAGGGTCGTTTTCATTTGCCACCCATCGCTTTCTTGACCGCTTCCTGGTCAGACTGACACTGCTGAAGCGTACCATTTTTCTCGGCGTTTTGTTTCTCGAGCGCCGCGTTCTCGCTCTTCTTCGTGGCGACCTGATCTTCAAGCCTCTTCACTTGTGCCTGCAGGTCTTGCAGCTGCCGAAGTTCGTCATCCGAAGGGGAGCTTGAACACCCGGCAACCATCATCAAAGCCACAACAAAGAGAGCAATTGTAGCGTACTTAGTCCAGTTTGGCATGCATCCTCTCCTGAAGTGTTTTGAAATCAGTAGCTTTGAGGAAATTCATCTCGCACAATAATAACAAATTCAACAACCATTGTCAAGAATCTTCGGGAAATCGATTCTTCAAAAAATGTTCAGATCAGGCCTCTTTCAGCAAAACTTGCATATCGATGGCCTGCGATGATGACATGGTCATGGACCGGAATACCAATGATTTTTCCTGCGTCGACAAGCTGGGCAGTGACCTGAATATCTTCCTGACTCGGATCTGGGTTGCCGCTTGGGTGGTTGTGCAGGAGAACAATTGACGCTGCTGGTTCCGATATTGCAGGCCGGTACACTTCGCGTGGGTGGACAAGCGAGCTGTTCAGGGTCCCTACGGTTATGTCGACGTCGCGGAGATAGTGGTTGGCGCTGTCAAGGAGTATAACCTTGAAGATTTCCTGCCGCAAATCCCGCATGATCGGTTGGTACATCCGGGCAATGTCTTCCGGGGAATGGATGCAGGGTCTTTCGATCTGCCGTGGAATCGCCATCCTTCGGGATAACTCGAAGACTGCCACCAACGCCGCAGCTTTCGCATTCCCCAGCCCTCTAAACTGTCTCAGGTCTTGCGGATTTCTCGTCGCCAGTTGGCTGAGTGAGCCGAATTTTTTTATAATCTCCTTGGCAAGGTCAAGCGCCGTTACTCCGCCCACCCCGGAGCGGAGAATTATGGCAAGGAGTTCGGCATCGGATAGCGAGCCAGAGCCGTGGTGCATCAGTTTTTCCCGTGGTCTTTCGGCCACGGGCCAATCGCGGATCCTGGAATGGTAAACAGTTTTGGTGCCGCCCTTCAAATCTGTCTCAGACATATTTGCCTCCCTAAAAGTGTTTTACTGCATATCGAGTTCTGCCATCTTCATGATCTCGCCGTGCCGGTACTGGAGCACATAGAGGTGGGTATTTACGCGATCCCGTGAAAAAGTAATAGTCGAATACAATCCCCGATAATCCCGTATCTGACCGAGGCGAGTCAGAAATTCGTCCCGATCCCGTTTTGCCGGTGGAAGGCAGGACAAGATAAGCTCCATCGCGTCATAACCGATATAGGTGTACTTTGTCGGTGGTCTCTGCCCGTTCGTAGTGAATGCCGCATCGAACGATCCGCGCTTCGGATTCCTGTCTTCCAGAAATGTATCTGATATAAACGAAATTCCTTCAATCAATTTTCGTTGTGCTGTAAGATGCGATAGATCGTACCACTCGTTGTTTCCAAGCAGCGTACCTTTTATGTTGAAGAATGCCAATTGGGAAGCGACGACACCAATTTCCTCCGGATCATCGATTGCAACATAGATCCCACCAACGGTGGCAGGAGTATCGTACTCGTCAACTGCCGGGATGTTCCCGAGGATGGCTTTCCGGATCGCGAGACACTGGTCCTTTATGGTTGTCACGCCGGGTCCGAAGAATTGCTTATCAAGAACCTGCCCCCCCGATCGGGATATTTCATCCAAAAAACCTTCGTACGAATTACCCATCGATTCCGTCGTACTCAGGATGGCGAACGTCTTGAGCCCGAGATCATTTATCGCATAGCGTGCAAGAGCTTTGCCCCGGGTCCGATAATCCGGACTCATCTGGAATACATATCTACCCGAGCGTGTAAGGCCGGTTGATGTTGCAGTTGGTGTGATTAGCGGGAGACCGGCGCTGTTAGCCAGGGGAGCGGCGTTCGCCACAAGATTGCTGAATAACGGACCGATGACACACAGCATATCGGGTGAGGCGGCCCACTCTTTCATGTCACGAACCACGAGAGTCGAATCCATGCCGACATCCCGGACGTCAATAGTGACCGATATGTCCGGGTTAATTGACCCGGTGTATTCTTTGAGAGCGAAATCGATACCGTCAAGAAGTTCCGTTGCAAGCGCATGGAGGGTGCTGCCCGGGGTGTCGGTCATCAGAGGAAGCATGACTCCGACACGATACTGCGCCACACCGCGGGACCTTTTCTGCAACTGCAGAAGAGCCGATCGATATGGCGAATCATTGTCCGCTGCCAGGCGGTCGTTGATGAGCAACTGAGCTTTTTTTTCTTCCCCGTTTTGACGATAGTCCTTTATAAGTTCAAGAGCGATAAGATCCTTCACATCTCCTCCGGTAGCCTTCTCAAGGAGAGATGGCAGATCATCAGGGGTGAGTCTTTCGCGGACGAGCATCCGGAGAAAGTCGTTTGCTTGCTCGCGCAAGATGGAATCCGGGGTTGAGTTGAGGACCTGAACAAATAACCCAGCCGCCAGTTGGTCGTTTTGGAGCATCACGAAATTAATGCCGGTCGTGTATCGGATATCATCAATGTAAGTTGTTCCGGGAAAAAGTTTTTCGAGTGTCCGTAAGACAACGACTGAGCTATCATATTCGTTTAGTGCGAACAACGATTTTGCTTTCATCAAATATGACGCTGTTGTTCGCTGGTGGACAATGGGGTAATGGATAAGCGAGTCAAACAGTGTGAGGGCCCCCCGATAATTTCCGCCTTCATATGCACCAATCGCCTGCTGGAATATCCGATCGGCATCTGGAACAAAACGGAATTGCACATCCTGTTGGCGGCCGGCAACAAGCGCTGTGAGCGCCAGTGTCAGACATGCCACGGGCAGCAATCTACCTCTCACAATAATTTCAAAGCAACTCATCGGGGAAACGTGTGGAAAGTTCAATATCTGTTCACGCGATCCTTCGACGGGTGGTCGTTCCCGCCGGTTTTGAAGTCTGTCCGCATAGCTGGGGCACCTCCCTGGTGGCTTTCCAGTTTTTTCAATAAAGAAAGAGACTCCTTCGACTCGGGGCAAATTTCAAGAGACCTCCGGGCGTAGTGGCCAGACTCGCTGTACCGCCGGAGGGAAAAAAGCGCTTCCCCGCACCATCGCCAGTTTTCTACATTATCAGGGTCGAGATCCACTGCCAAAGTGAACTCGTTATACGCCTTGTACCACTGGTTCAATTTTCCGTATCCGATTCCAAGCAAACGGTGGCTTTCCGAATCATAGGGTTCGCGGAGGCATTCGTGTCTCAGGTGTCGAATCGCTTCCAGAATCTCATTTTTCTTCAAGAGAACCTCGCCCAAAAGACCGTGAATTTTGGGAAATTTCGGATTCAGACGCATGGCCAATCTGAATTCATATTCGGCAGAGACGAACTCATTCTGCCCCAGAAATGCCATCCCTTTCCCCCATCGAGCATGCGCCAGGTTCTTCTCATCCAGCTGTTGAAACCAGTGAAGGGCGTGATAAAAACTCCCGATGCGGAGGTGATATTCGGCCAGCGCCAGAATTATCTTGGTTTGTCCTGGCAAAACCTTTAGGGCATTTACCAAGAGCGCGATCGCTGCGTCAAAACGAAGTAGTTCAGCGTACACCGATGCCAGCTCAAGATATACCGCGGTCGAATCAGCTTTAAATGACAAGGCACGCCGGTAAAATTGAATCGCCAGGAGTGTCTTGTCCTCCTCCAATGCGGAGCGTGCCTGGTCTATAAGACTTTCGATTTGATTCTCATTCACGGTCGATAGACGCCTTTCTGTGTGAACATACTGAAAAGTATGAATACTTACAACTCGAGATCATACTTGTCACGGGCATGGAATACCTCGGACTAATGAAAATAGATAATGGCACTCGAGAGCTCATCACAAAACCAAGAAACCCCTCCGGTGATGCGACCCAAGGGAGGTCATGAGCATGTAGCGTGGGTTATCTGCGGCAGAAGGTTATTTTCGCTCGGCGTGAAATGCTTCGACAGAGATATTACTGTGTACGATATTGAAGGGACAACATAACGTCCGTAGCGAGTGCCTCCTTTGAAAATCGCCAAAATTTGTGTATCTTTACGCGTGCTACGTCCCTCGTCGGCGACAAGAACACTTCCCAAAGGCTGAAGTGGCGGAACTGGCAGACGCGCTGGACTCAAAATCCAGTCCGGCTCACCCCGGGTGTGGGTTCAACTCCCAACTTCAGCACACACCGAGCTTACCACCTCCATATGCAGATTTCTTCTATCAACAAAAAAGCCAGAAAGTTGCTTTCTGGCTTTTTTCAGTAAGATCACAGGGCGTTCAACGACTAAGCTGACTGAACCATCCAGGAATTGGGCTCGACGTCAGATAGAAATCCTGTTTGGTGCTTTCTTTCGTTGGATCCACATCGAGAACGTTATTATACCGCGCTAACGACCAACCTTCGGGGATGGAGGGAGCCGGTTGGTTATTCGGGAATGGGTCGGGCGTTGGTCGGTAGCCACCCCACCGCACGCAATCGAGAACCTGTGTCGACGCAAAAAGAACACGCCCACCGTTGACTTCACCTGAAACTTTAATCAACATCAACTGACTTGAGGGTAACAGATCCCATTTAAGCGGCTGCCCCGTAGAGTCGAATGCTAATCCAAAATCGACCCTCGTGGAGGTGCCGGGGCCCATCTTTGTATGCTCGTCAAACTTTAGCCCATCGTTCGTGATAACGGCAAAACCGTTCGGTGCTATCGAGATTGGTCCAGGCTGAAAGAATATATTCCCGACATCAGAGTGAGTGATAAAATCCTGATTGATTGTTCCTGTCGTCCGATCATAGAAGATGTAGTTTCGTTGGGCGTACATTTGAAGATAGTAAACAATCGAGACCGTATCTCTCAGGCCTAGAAAATGGCAGCTCAGAAGATTCTGGGTAGTTCCGCTCTTCTGCGCTTGCCAGACATAACCACCATCCACTGTGGCAAGTGCGACGCCGCCATTCCCGAACGCGAATCCATGAAGACTATCGGTAAAATAGACGGTGTTGAGCTGGGCAGAAGTTCCGCTACTCGCATGTGTCCATGTCTGACCAAAATCGGCCGTGTGGAGAATAGTTCCATTATCGCCAACGACGCATCCTGAGCCAACGCTGAATAACGGTCCCGCCGGTTGCCCATCTGGCGCTAATCCAAAGAACGATCCGCGGAGGTTTGCGCTTACGTTGGTTGTTTCAGGCGTCCAGGATGTCCCCTGGTTAGTAGTATAGAGCACGGTCCCATTTTGTCCTGAGACCCAACCTATCGAGTCTGTGATAAAGAATACGGAATAGAACGTGAGCGCGCGGAATGGCTCAGGATATTGCTTTGTATTCCAGGAAGTCCCATTCGTCAGTGAATTGTAAAAGCCTCCGGAATCACCTACCACATAGAGTTTGAAAAATTTCGAATAGATGGAACGAAGTTTCTTTGTGGTAAATCTTGTAGTCGGGACGCGCGTCCACGAATTTCCCGCGTTGAGAGTCCGGTAAACCGTTCCTTTGTCTCCAACGACATAGGCGTACCGATTGAAGCGGTCAAACGTTCCGTCCTGGCTTTGGAGGTAGGTGGACTGGTTCGTAATAGAATTGAAGCTAATTGTCTGATCCCGATTTTGAATATTGTTGCTTAGGTCAATAACCGTACCGCTCGTCGTGATTTTGTAGATCGTCTCATTATCGCCGCACGCGTAGCCGGTGTCAAAGTTCGCATAGTTGATGCTCCGTATTGTACCTACAGATGGTGTATACGAAGTGTCCGCCCACGCCGTCCCGCTGTTCGTCGAGTGAATCAAAATACCTCCCTCCCCCACGGCAGAACCTGTCGAGGGATAGGCCTGATCGAACCACGGAATTGTCCGTCGGGTGGGATTGAGAATCTCAATCCAGGAATACGCATAATACTTATCCGGAGAAATTGTGAACACCTCATTGATGATAAGGTCCTGTCCGTAAATTTTTGAACGCGTGTCGTTCTGGTTCTTGTTGACAAGATCGCATCCGGACATCAGGAGAACGAGGACCAAACTTGACACGAGTATGCTTTTTCCAATTAGCTTCATTCCAAACTCCATCATAAATTACAAATTAAGCTCTTAGTCGTCAAAACTGAAACTCGAAAGTGAACGAATGGGTACCCGGCAAATATGCAAAATTATTATACCCATAATCGACTGCTGCATTCAGTCCGAGGGCATTGAGCCTGATGCCAAAGCCCGCGGTCAGGTTTTCCTGATCGTAGGCAAATTTATAGCCAGCTCTGAGCGCGAGCGTATTGTTATAGACGTACTCCCCCCCCAGATTGTATTGTTCGTCTGCGTCATTGGCCCGGGAGATTTGAAACACTCCAATGATCTGATTTGGATTATCGGCATCCTTCAGAACATCCAGCACGACTCCAAACCGGAGAGCTGTGGGGAGTGAAAACGTTTCGTTGATGTACTGCAGATCCTTGCCGATATTTGTGAGCGACACGCCGATGTGACTCCTCAGTTGGGGCAGATCGTATAACGTCCCGACATCGACCGCAAAAGAGGAGGCACCCAACTCCGTATTGTATAGATATGACTGAATGATTTTAGCATTAACTCCCAACCGGAACTGTTCCGTAACCTGACGGGCAAAACCCAGACTAAATGCATATTCACTCGCACGGAATGTCTGGCCGGTTCCCTCGGGAAACTGCGGGGTAGTCTCAGGGATATCGTCAGTGGCCATCATAATAAAACTCGCGCCGACCGCACCGATGTTCGGGATATTCTTCACCACGCTCGCGTAAGAATGCTGAACATTCGCAAACCACGCAGTATAGGTTGCGGCAAATCCATAGTCGCTTACGGTTAATATACCGGCCGGATTATAGGCAAGCGACGCAGCACCGTCGGGGATTGCTACCTGCGCGCCTCCCATGCCAATAGCCCGGGCGCTCACACCGATCTTCAGGAATTCTGCTGAAACTGTTCCGGAACGGTCTCCGGCTAATCCTGAAGAATATGTCACGAAGCAGAGTATCGCGAGCAACGTTAAAAAGGCAAAAACATTTTTCATAATCAGACTCTCCTTCATTTGTTCAGCGAATCAGGACAAATTTGCCAACCTGCCGCCCGTAATCCGATTCGACGGTGTAGATATACACACCGCTGGCTACTGCCCGACCGCTGTCCGTCAATAACGACCATGACAGTTCTCCGCTCGACGGATCATCGTGGTGCAGCGTCGCTACCAGGTCCCCCGATAGCGTAATGATCCGGATCGTACACTTCCCCGGCAGGTGGATGAACTTCACCAACCGGTTC
>JAWOMQ010000021.1:0-3515 GCA_033852415.1 Bacteroidota bacterium | reverse complement strand
CGCATGGATCCCTCCATAAAAAATTCTGTTAGTACGTTTTTTCTGATTTACTTCCGGCATCTTTCGAGATGCCATCTCCAGCGCCCACGATCTTGACGCTGGCGCTGGCGCCGATCCGGTCGGCACCACTCGCAACCATTGCAAGCGCGTCTTCCCTGGTGCGTACACCTCCGGATGCTTTCACTCCCATAGCGCTTCCAACAACTTTCCTCATGAGTGCAATGTCACCAACCGTCGCACCCCCCTTTGAGAAACCTGTTGAGGTTTTTACAAAATCTGATCCTGCGCGTTTTGCAAGCAGGCATCCCTTGATCTTTTCCTCATCTGTCAGGAGGGCGGTTTCAAGAATGACTTTAGTGAGGGCTCCGTATCGTCTCGCAGCATTGACGACAGCGAAAATGTCATTTTCGACATAATCGTACTCGCGGGATTTTAACATTCCGATATTAATCACCATGTCGACCTCTCGGGCACCATCACGAAGGGCCTGCTCCGCTTCATATGCCTTCGCGGCCGTGGATGTCGCGCCAAGTGGGAATCCGATGACGGTGCAGACTTTCACAGGGGTGTCTCGTAACAACCGGGCACAAAGTGGCACATAGGATGGATTTATGCAGACGCTTGCGAACAGGTATTTCTTTGCTTCGTTGCAGAGTTCGATAATCTGTTCTTTGGTCGCTTCCGGTTTGAGAAGAGTGTGGTCAATCATCCTGGCGAGATCGGTCTCAATGCCTCCGGCTTTATCAATACCTATTCCTGCCGAAACACGCGCTGCTCCTGTATGGACGATGTTTTTGACCCCCTCCTTATTGTGGATGACGCAAAGGCCGTCTTTACAGGTACCATCGTGGCAACAGGAATCACTTTCTCCCTTTTTGGTGAGAATACTCTGAACTATTCGTTCAAGTTCCTTCTGTTCCATTCAACTGATCAAAATTGAGCAATTTCGATAGTTTATTCTCTCAACAATATATGGTTTTCTTATTAAGAGTCAAATTCTGCTACGGGAGCAGGAGCATCCTCGCTTGCGTTCGTGCGTGCTCCCATCGTGATCCGGCAATAAAAGGCACCCTTGGTGTTGGTTTATCCGAATGCCATGGTTTGGAAGGCTGAGAAGTAGAAAGGGCATGCGACCCGAAATGACCGGAAATCCTAGAAACCGCCTCTGTGATGAACGCCCTCCCTGGTCAAATTCAGAAAAAGGAATGGTCGAACGATTAAGAACTCATGTTGAATATCAATGGTCAATTGCTTAATTTGCGTGCAATCAGGATCCTGCAAATAAGCCCTATGAGAAAATCCGCACCAAGCATACTTATTCTCCTTGCACTTTTGTGCATCCCGCACCGCGTATGTACTCAAACGGATGGGACATACAATTTCCTGAGAAATGATGTCGGCGCCCGTGCGGCCGGCCTCGCCGGGAGCTTGGTCTCGGTCTCGGATGATCCAACCATGATATTTTACAACCCCGCAGGATTGGCGAGCATCAGCAAGTTACGGGCATCGTTTGGATTCTTCAAACATCTTATGGACATCAATTCGGGATATGCAACTATTGCAACTCAGATCCCGAATCTCGGTGCTGTCGGGGTAGGGATAGTATATATCAACTACGGCGAATTCAAACAGACCGGTGAGGAAGGTCAGGATTTGGGGACATTCGGGGCCGGAGAACTTGCCCTCACTCTCGGGTACGGCGGAATAATAGAGGAGGGTCTGACGTACGGCGCCAACATGAAGTTCATTTATTCTCAGATTGCCGATGCCCGATCTTCCGCCATGGCGGTAGATTTGGGACTCCAATATATCGCTGTTCCAAACCGGCTCACCCTCGGTGCAAGTGTGTTGAATTTGGGTACGCAGTTGAGTCCCTATGTGAACACCCGTGAAGATTTGCCTCTCGATGTGAATATCGGATTCGCGCTCTATCCTGAACATCTTCCCGCCGCGCTGTTATTCGGATTTCACAGGCTGTCGGATCATGCTGACAATTTTGGGGATCGGCTCCGGAACTTTACATCGGGGGTGGAATTCACTCCCGGTCCTAATGTTCATCTCCGATTCGGATATGACAACGCCAGGCGCCAAGACCTGAAGATCGCGTCAAGTGCGGGACTTGCTGGCATCTCCATCGGGGGCGGAATCTCGACAGAGATGTACAGCGTTGATTACACGTTTTCGTCCCTCGGATCTATCGGGGCTATTCACAGGATCAGTGTCACCTTCTGAAAAATTCCTTCCGATTCCCTCACCCGTGGATTTCCACTGTCGGTAATGACGGGGAGGGTAGACCAGAACGGTTTCCTACTTCCCGGAAAGTATGAGGAGAAGTGCCTGTTTGGTAACGTAGAAGAGGACCATACCGGCGAAGACGATAACTGGTATGATCCGGTTTTTTGAGCGGTTTATCTCGGGGATGAGGTCACTCGCACCGACATATGTGGCTGCTCCCGCGGAGAACGCGAAAGCAATACCCACCATATCGGCTCCCATGCCGGCAATTAACAGAACCAATACGATGCCGATCATCGTCGCCACGCCGATTGCGATCGAGGCCACGAACGAGTTCGTCCGGGTCTCCTTGGCTGCAATCATGATCGAAGCAATTGTGAACCCTTCCGGGATCTTATGGAGAAGGATCGCGAGGAAGACAAGGAGGCCGATCTGGTAATTATATTCAAGACCCGAAGCGATGGCGACTCCATCAAACAGTGAATGAATAAACAACCCGGTAAAGGCAGATAAGCTGGCAACCCGGGACACCATGATTTCCGTGTGCGTCTCTTCGCCAAAATGCAGATGACCGACGATCGTGTGTTCAAAAAAATGCAAAAGTCCGAAACCGGCCACGATATAAAGCGAGGCTGAGCTCCCGAGAATAGACAGACTTTCAGGGATCAACTCAAAGAAGACCAATGCAAGGAGAAAACCCGCACTGAGGGCAAGGAGATATCCCTGAATCCGGACCGGCCAACTCCTGCGCACAGCAACAACCATACCGCCGATGACTTCGGCGCCGGAGGCGAGCAATCCATAAAAAAGTATTGGAAGCATCTGGCCCGGAAATCCGCTAGTTGATTTTATACGGTGCCTTCAGGTATTGTTCCGCCTGCAGATGAGCATCCTGGTAATCCTTCATATCCAGCACTTTCCTGTATTGTTGCACGGCAAGATTCCGTTTCTGCTGGACATCATAGATCATCCCAATGCGCAAATTGGTCAGGATCATAAATCCCGACTGCTCCTTCCGGTCGAGTGACCGGGACATCTCATCGACTTTATAGAATTGATTCAAGGCTTCATTGTCATTCTTTTCGTTCATTGCACAAAGCCCGAGGTAAAATCTTGCCTCGCGTTCGCAATATGCGTCGTATCCTGTCATATGTTGCTGCGTGCGTGTGAGAATACCCGTGAAGGTTGCCTGAACGTCATTCCACCGTCCGACTGAAGCTGAACACCTCCCGAAGTACCGATAGAAAAGCGGATTGTTTGGGTACCGGGTATGGAGTTGA
>JAWOMQ010000206.1:0-18292 GCA_033852415.1 Bacteroidota bacterium | reverse complement strand
GAAACACCGGCAAACACTCTCCCCAAAACTACTCGCGATTCTTGAAAACCTTCCAAGAACTCACCTGCCTGCCTTACGGGAGAGAAGAGATGACATCCCTCTTCTCTCCCAATATTATGCCCTAAAGCTCTACAACAAGTTTCGTCACCTGAATGGGTTCTCTGTCCGAGGGATCGGTCAAAATGGTACAATTGATTCGTCGCTGTGCGCCCTTCTGCAATCCCAGCACTGGCAAGAAAACATCAGAGATCTCTTTACCTTCATTTACAGTCTTGCGCTCTTTCCATTAGATGATGAACTCTGCAATCGCGGAAGGCTTGAGATCATCAAAATGGCCCTGCTGATTGAGGGAGAGCATGAGTTCTCTTTGGCAGCTGGGTTTCGGGTATTAGAACGGTGGCTCATCTCCAAAGCAGTGAAAACCCAAAAACAACAGAAAAGCAGGGTTGCGCATCTTCTCGGTCTCTCTGAACGTGCCATGGGGCGAAAAATGGACAACCTATTAATCCTCCTCATGATTGTCTCTCATCTCCCATTCACCATTCTCCCTGCAATCGCAGATTCTTTGATCTGATCAGCCGCTCAGTCAATGACCAAAAGGCGGGCTTCCACTCGGAAGTAATTTTTTCATTGGTGCTGGCTGATTTTGACAATTAAGCAACAAATGCTAAAATTTGACTTTCTCGAAAGAGAATATTACTATTGCGCATCGTTTCTGCCGTTCGAGTCCCGCATCTGGGTCCTCTCGTGCCTGCATTGCCCTCCCCGATGTAGCACCACTCACCTGCGGGACCTTTTGTTTTCAAATTGCGCCGCCCTCGTTGCCTCTCGTCACAGGAACCTTAGGTTGGGTCGAGTCCTTCTTATGCTCTTGTCCCACCAATTGGTTCTTATACCCACCATGCCTAAAAGAAGTATTGACAGCGTCTCAATTATCGTCGAAAGCCTTTCCACTGTTTCCTCAATCTCCTTTTGTGATTATCGAAGAATCACTATGACCCACTTGAGCATGATACTCCGTATTTGAAGGAGTATCATAGAATCAGCCTCCCCGCTTCAACCCTTCAAGTTGTTGCTCAACGAGCTTTGCTCTTCTACTGCTAGGCGGTAGGTTGTTCAAATACCGCGAAAGAATATCTATCGTTTTTTGCCTGTCATTACGCAAAGAGTATATGACGCTAAGGTCAAGGTAAGGAGGATCGAGATGTGGATTTATGTCAAGCGCCCTTTCCAACCTTGACTGCGCTTCATCCAGCTCGCCCAACTGCAATAGAGCACTTCCTTCCAGCGTGATCATCTCCGCATCCTCAGGCACCACATGTAGATATTTACGAGCGACACTCAGAGCCTCGGGGAATTTTCCAAGATTGTATTCGATAGGGGCTAAGTCCTTACAAGCTACGATATTGTTTGTGTCGATCGACAAGACCTCTCTGAGCAACTGTTCACTCTTCAACAATTTACCCTTCAGTTTAAGTGCAAGCCCAAGCTTGCCGATGAAGTTGAGCACCTCTTGACTGTCTCCGACTTCCTCCATATTCTTGATGCTACGCGGATCGAATATCTCACGCGAAGAGGCGGGCGGCTTATAAAGCCAAAATGTGGGTCCACTTGTTGTGTCGTTCGGTTTGGTTTCATAAACCAGGGTCCACCGTGTTCGCAGTGTATCATAAAATCGGAGGATATCGTGAAATCGTTCCGGCTCCTGTTCGTATCTTCCATAGTCATAATCACTCGTTATCACAAGATCGATGTCTTCATACCAAGCTGGGTCATAAAACGGCACAGTTTGCTCGGTGTTCCCCGCATTAAATGGTATGGGCAGATTTAGAAACCTGCCCTTCGGTAATTCCACAGCAAATGGTCCTGATGCAACGACCGACCCGAGTGGAATATTCTTTATGATCCATGCCTTAACAACTGCTCTGGTGTTCGTCAGGCCAGCGTCCTTTTGATATTTCCAGGTTTGAGAGAATGGCGGAATAAGTATGATCAAACCGCAAACAATTCCGAAGGTGAATCGCGAACCGGGAGATCCGGCAAACATCCCCCATTTCCGTTCATTCAAATACTTCTGAGTACCATCCCAGAATTTAAACAGACCAATTGATCCAATGAGAATCAGCGGTGGAAACATCGGGAAGATGTATCGGTCATCGCGCATGGCCATCGGACTAATCAAAGCAAAATAGAGAATCGGGAACGAAAGAAGCACCCAATTTGCACGCTTTCTCTCAAGGACAAGATAGATCGCGGAACCCAAACTGGAAACAAGTAATGGCCAGCCTAAATTTTGAGGAAGAGACTCCAAGAGATAGTATGCAACGGTGCTTCTACCAGGGTCCAGTCCAAGGTGACCGAGCTCCATATGCAGCTGGACTTGAAGTATATCTGTTCTAAAAGAATTGAAATTGAGAATAATGTACGGATTGAAGATCACGAATATAGAACCAGCAATGCCGATCGCCAAAAAAAGGTGTGCAGTCTTAAACGATTGAATCACTCCTCTCAATGATCTGGATCTCAAGAGGTGGGCCGCGAGGAGAACTAAGATCAGTATCGAACCATTGTACTTTGTCGCCGCCGCTAGTCCAATACTGACTCCCGCAAGGATATACCACTTCATCTCGGGATCAGAGTAAAGTTTGTAAATAAATAGCACGCTCAGAATGCAAAAGAATGTCAATGGTGTATCGACATTAATGAGATGCACTCTCTGAATATGAAGCGGGTTTATTGCCACCAGAAATGCAGCTAGCAGTCCAATCCTTCGGTCGCAGAACAATGAGCCCAATTTGTAGGTAACCAGCAAAGACCCAAGATCAAACAGGAGCATTACAGTTCGTGACCACATAACAAAGGAAGTCGGATCGGCATCATAGGCTTTATGAAATACTTCAAGGCCAGAAAACGCACCTGTCAAATAGCCGAACAGGTACTGAATCCACTCGATCGCGTAATTGAAATAGAAGGTGAACGCGGGGTAAGTAAAAAAGTGTGGATTGAAATCAATTCCCTTTTGTCCCCAGTTCCAGAATTGCATCGAAATCTTCAGGGGCATTGCTTCTTCATAGATTTCTGGTAATCCCCACGAAATGTGCCACAGTCTCAATACAATGGCTAGAACACCGATCCCAAATATGGCGTATGTCGTTTTGCTGACTCTTGGAGAATGGCTTCTCTGGGCCTCTGCGCCTTGAGATTTTGAACTTTTCCCCTTTGAGTGAGAAGATTTCAACAAGTGTTGGTTCTGCATCGTAGCGCTACCGAGCGTTCATTTAGAAACACATGATTGAGTAAATTACCTTGGTCAAGGATTGATCAAGTGGCCCCAACGTTATGGCGGGACATCGCGGGGAAATAGTTGATCCACGAACTCCACCCAATTCACTTCCCCCGGAACAAAAATGGTGCGCGCTCCATCCTCTCGCTGATAATGTGTAACCTGAATAATATATATAAGGAAATGCTCAACCTCAAGCACACATATCATGCCCGTGATTCAGCCGAATGGGAAGAACTGATAAAATTAATTTTCATCTCTCGACGAACTTGCTTGCCGCTAGACCGTCAGGACAAAAAAGCGAGAGGAAGCACTCTCCGCAGGGAGCTGGAAGGGCTCACGACCTTAAATGCTGACTTACCAGGCTAACCCGTTCTTAAATCGGTTTTCCACCCATGATATAAGCTTCTCTTCACCGCGAAGGCCCTTACTTCATCCAGCCAGCTTTCAGGGCGTCTCCAGATTTCGGCAGCGTTCATCTTGCCCATCCTCTGCCTTGGCGTTTGTCTTGCCCCGCTCCGATCGCGCGCCTCCCTGATACCGCTCGTCGGGCTGCACACTTAGAAGTATCAGTTTGTTGCTTTCTGCCTCGGGTTTTCTCCACTTCAGCTGCCTTGCCTTCGTCATGGAAGCACATGGCCGCTAATTCAAATCGACAGTGTACAGGAACTCTAATGGCGTCGGGCAAGGGATGCGTTCAGGGCTCCCTTCCCCATCGAATTCGTCATTCAAAGGAGGGTACAGACATCCCCCCAAAGGATCCTTAACACAAACTCCCCAACCTCGTGAGGAGGTTGGGGAGTGCTCCAGCAGCACGTGAGAACTGGGGAAATGGGCCTCTTAGTAATAACTATTTCATCAATGCCATCTTTTTCACATCAGAAAAGCTTCCCGTTTGGAGCCTGTAAAAATAAATTCCCGAATTTAGGCGTGATGCATCAAATGTTACGTATTTATATCCGGCGCCCTGGAGATCGTTTACGAGATCTGCTACTTCTCGCCCTAAGACGTCATAGATTTTTAAGGTCACGTATTCGGTGGCTGGTAGTTGGTACCTGATTATACAAGTAGGATTGAATGGATTGGGTGAATTTTGCTCCAGTCGGTGGATCGTTGGTGGCACCAGCATGCTTGCCCCTTCCGGCTCTCCGCCAACCATCTGCGTCCATGCGCCACCCGCACCCCTGACATAGTATTGCGCAGTTGCAAACGAGCCCCTGGCATCAGTGACATCAACCCTAAGGTAGCCGTTCCCGCCGCACCAATAGTACTGTAGTGTTGGGCTGTTCGTCCCAACAGCAACCCAGCTGTCGCAGGGACGATTTGGCTGGATCCCGCCTGATTGAGATGCAGACACCCCTCCACCACACACGAATTTTTGATACCAGTGGTATGTGTAGGCCGGTGTTCCGCACGAAACACTTGCAGTCCAGGTTCCAGTGGCGCATGGTCCGACGGAGGGACCCGAAATGCTCACCGACATCGAACAAGGTTTCCCTAGATACGCATACGATCGTGGTCTGATACCGACTGTTGGGTCGTAGGGTGCATAACCATTCTCGCAACTCAGGTTTCCACTCTTCAGTTTATAAAAGACAGTCTCGAATTGAATGGTGCTCGTATTGATGGTTTGGCCTAGCCAGGATGTACCCGTATTCGGATTTGCATAACTGTCTCCGATTGGACCAAGATACCAAGCAAGTGGAGTCAAAGCAAAAGTCCTGTTCACTTGAATCAGATAATGATATCTGTCGGTGGAGTACACTCCTGCGGAGTTGCACCAGTTAGGATCAACAAGAAAATTCATATTCGGGCTATCAACATACGAAAGCGACGGTATATCACTATAAGCAAATTGGTAATCCGGATGCATCATTACGTAAGCATTGCCAAGTGACTTCAGTGCGTTGATTCGGCCGAAGCCGTATTCGTTTGTAAAATTCTGTCCACCCATTCCGGGCACTTTGTCTGCGTTATTTGTGATGAGATCCCGCACTTGCTGCACGGTAAGAGACGGATTCACCGACCTGATCAGAGCCGCAAGCGCAGTAACATGAGGAGCTGCCGCCGATGTACCGTTGAAGGTAGTGAAATAGTTTCCAGAACTGTATCCTGCGCTCCCCGTAATGTCGGTTGTTCTCACGTGAATTCCGGGCGCCATCACCGCAAGTTGAGGACCGTAACTGCTGCCCCACCAATATTCATCTGTGCCGTCGTTGAGTGATTTTCTGCAATCACTCTCTGTTGTCGCCCCAACGGCGATCACATTTGCATATGCCGCCGGGTACATCACGGCGGTCCCTTGGCCTGACTCGTAATTACCGGCGGATGCGACGACGACAACACCCTGGTTTGTGACTGCTCCATCTATTGCAGCCTGGAGTGATGGCAAAGGATCGGGTCCGCCGAAACTCATATTGATGACCCTCGCACCATTACTCGCTGCATAACTCGTCGCTTGGGATGCAGCGGCGACGTCAATCAACTCCAGCCATTGACCAAGATTTGGATCCCAATAACGATAACCCGCACGGAGATGCATTATTCGTATCCCGCCAACCCCATTCCAGCCGCCCGCAATCCCGGATACCCCGAGAGAATTGTTCGTGACCGCTCCAAGAATGCCAGCGACGCAGGTGCCGTGGCCGGCGCCGTCAGTGGGATACGGATCGGCGTCGTTGTTATAGAAATCATATCCAGTTTCTGACCATTTGTTTGCAGCAAGATCCTCGTGGTTGTAATCCCCGCCTACATCTATCACAGCAACGATCACACTGGGATCCCCCTTCGTGATGTCCCAAGAGTTCGGCACAATTGCTTTAGGAAGATTCCATTGATTTGCATATTGTGCGTCATTAGGAGTGGCCTGCACCTTAAGGAAGACATTGAAAAAAACCTCATCGAAGGTACCGCTACCCTCTAACCTCCGCGCTGCATCGAATCCGTCCGTTCCCCATGGGATTGTTAATTCATAAAATCCATCTGCCAACCGCCCCCGTTCATTCCCCAGCGGCTTTATCCCCACAGACGAAAAATTGAATCTTTCAATATCTCCCCTGTTCTTCAAGCGCACAAGGAGGTGATTTGTATCGACGAGAGTTCGCGGAGTTCCGTCAACTACAGTGTGCCATCGACCATTGATCCTCGCGTATTCATGCCCGCTCACCCGCTCAATCACCACTTGGCCGATTGCGAACTGGGCCATTAGTAGAAGAATTGCCAGCATGACGAAGCTTCTTGTATTACGCATGGCTTTCCCCTTTCATTTAGGTTAATAATTACTGGAGAGGCATGCGGATCACTCAGCTTGCTATTACAGGCAAGTATTTGTTACATTACTTCTGCCTGATGAAGGCTAGCCGAGTGTTGGTCGGTGATACTGTCTCATCACAAGATTCCGTACCACCCCCAGCCTCGGTTATTGTTATTTATTCACCGACCGCTAACTGTGTCCTGTAAACTCCCATGTCCGTGCCCACAAAGAGCTGATTTTCCCTTTGATCCAGCTCTAGTGATTGAATAAACCCCTTCTCAAGTCGCCCCAGGACACGAACCAATTTTCCCCCGTCATAAGTCGAGTACACCACTCTTCCCCCGGCAAAATATGCTACACCGGCTTTTGTTCGATGACTTGCGATTCGGAACACATAGCCCGCGTCAGGAAGTTTAATCGCTCCGATGAGCCACGTATCTCCTCCGTCCGTTGTCTTAAGAAGACCGTAGCTCGTCGCAGCGTAAATCTCATTCGAGTTGCCTGCATCAAAACTGATATCATAAACGGTCCCATCATGAGGATAACCCAATGAATCGAAATGTACGCTGGTTTTTGCATCCGTACCATAATTCGACATACTGAACAAGAACGGCGCATAAAGGCCAGTCGTACCGAAAAACCAAACCTCCCCGGATCTTCCGGGGTTCCAGCGAAGATGGCCATCCCCCGCTATCACACCACGGCGTCCGAACAGCAACTGCCAACTACACCCGCCATCCACACTCTTGTACGTTGCCGCTTCCATTGTCCCCAGAACAATACTGGGGTTATCAGGAGCTCTCTGCAAGTCCGTAATCAGATTCCCTTCAAGGGCAAAGTTTATGGTCTCTGGAATACCTCCGTCAGACCGCTTCCATTCCTTCCCGCCGTTTGTGCTCTGCCAAATTGCAACCGTGCTTTCCGGAACTACCTGCGACTGGGTCCCGTTGTAAGCAACTAGAATGTCATCTCCCAGCACGTCCGCCTCGAGTACCCCCACATTTGCATACATCCCAAGCGAGGTGTCTCTCAATCCGAGATATTCCCAGCTTGAATTTTCCTCCCGAATCCTCCGCCGCCATAGCCCTTCAGATCCGGCACAGACGTATAGATACGGCTCAACGACGTTTAGCCGTAAAGCCGATCTGCCCCCGAATCCGAGCGACTGCCAACTCGCAGATATTGGATTCGTGCTGTTGTCTCTACACCCACAAAGAAGATACGTTGTCAATAACAGCCCACCGATCATCATGTTTCTACTCATTGCGACTACCTTCTCAATTGGACTCTACCGTTGGACGGCACATTTCCCCGACAATCTCAAAGGAATAGCCTGTTCATCTACTTGAAATAACCCACCGCTTGTATCTCCAAATACAGAGACCCGTTCCATGGAGCCGGTCTACATAAAGGTTCCTCACAGAATCATCACTGCTCCATCTCACATCATCTGTAGCGTCCCCCGAGAGCGCAATCTTTGGGCTGTATGCATTATGAGCGCTGTCCGATAACTCAATCGGCGCATACCAGATGATGCCGCCCCTGCTGTCTTCAGCCACGATGATGCCTGGAGTTGTTATCCACACTGTGAGGAAGATGTTGCGGAATGCCCTTACGATCTCTCCTCCGAACCGGTTCATAAATCTTTTCGTCAATTCCGAATCTCCTCTCGGTATCCAACACGGCTCTATTGGATACTACCGACAAAATCTGCTATCTAGGAAAGAACAAACTTTGAAATGATGAATGGACTGACCCCTCGAGATAAGAGGTCCTCGGAGTGCCTCTGGCCTAAATACACACTGCCCTTCACAAAAAGTTACAAATATAGCAGACCAATTTCAATGGGGTAATTTACCCATTTCATGGTAGGTGTTAACCTACCTTCTCAGAACGCATATCGTTCTCGGCTCAACTCCGTGCGATCATGGCGATTCCAGAAATCCCTCCATAATCAAGCACAGAAAAAAAATCCCCAGCCCGTTTTCAGAGCTGGGGCGCGATCACGTGGCTTGGCTAGAATTATTTTATAAGCATCATTTTCCTTACACTTGTGAACGACTTACCGGGATCATTCGTGCTCACGGCTTCCAGCCTATAATAGTAAACTCCGCTTGCAAACCCCGATGCGTTCCATTCTATTCGTTTGTAGCCGGCTTGCTCAATACCATCTGTGAGAGTTTGTACGCCTTGGCCCAAGAGGTTGTACACCTTCAGCGTCACTTTACTGTCTGCGGGGAGGTGATACTTAATCAAGGTCGTTGGGTTGAATGGATTTGGAAAGCATTGTTCGAGTGCATAAACCTTCGGCAGCAGAGGACTGCCTGAAATTACTTCGGGGGGAGATGGCGGTAATTCGGATGAAGGTCTGATTATAATCTTTGACCCTGCCGATGATGAAGAACCTAATACCAGATCACCTCCATTGCTCACCTTCACCCAGTACCCCTTTCCGGGATTAATGGTCTGGGTGAGATAATAGCCGCCGTCATACTCGAAGAAGTTGCTGGTAATTAACCCGCCCGGATTGCTGGTGATCGACGAGACGGATACGGGCGTGCTAATCGAACCGATCAGATTCCATCCCGTACGAACTGGAAATGTGCCGGTCGAGGTTGGGAATCCCTGCAAGGTGACCACTGCTGAATGACCGAACCGTAACCAATAGCCGACACCGAATTGTAAGGAGTCTTTCGCCTGATACACCTCATCGAACGCATAGGCATTACTCATCGCCGTCGGAAAGAGCGCGGTTTTTATCGGAGTGCCCGGTTGCCCCGACACTGAAACAATGTTCCATCCTTCGCTCACGCTCACCGGGGCAAGGGTGGACTGGGTGGAGAGATTAAGATCGAATGTTACCCTTCCCGAGAGCTGTGCGGGAACATTTACCGTACCGGAGGATGTGGCGTATCCCGGTTTTGTCCCTGTGAGCATATAGTCGCCGCCATGGATCCATTCCAGCAGGTACGATCCATTTGATGACGACGTGTACGAGTTTACGTTTTTGTTAGCCCCGTTGGAGATCGTCACCAGGACCCCGGCAACGGGGTTCCCTTGGCCGTCACGTATCTGACCCGTAATGGTTCCACCAAGGGAATCAACCGAGGTGCTGTCGAGGACCGCGTCGATGCCGGTAACAGTTCCCAAGGCTTCAACCGGGGTTGCATTTTCCCAGGAGATCACATTATTATAGATTTCTCCTACAAAACCTCTCGCGTTGAATGAGATAATAAATAATTGGTTCAGCAAATGCGTCAGCCGGTAATTCCCACCGGTATCCGAGATTGCCATTTGGGGATTAGAACCGTCGGTGCCGGTTGCGTAAACGACTGCCCCAGCAATAGGCACCCCTGAGGAGTTTGTTACCCGCCCGCTGATCGAATTGGTATCACGCGCAATGAGGGAATCAAGAAGAAAATCAATGCCGGAGATTGTGGAATCGGTGCTGATCGAAAAAATATGGGCAAGATACCACACAGGGACATGGTCATACAGCTGCATGCTGTAGTGATCTTTTGTTGCGCTGACCGTACACTGAAAAGGTTCATAGATGGTTAGCGATGTCGTAATCTGATAATGGCCCTGCTGGTCCGTCACGGCGGTACGGGGCATGGCGGATGAATCGAAGGGGAGCAGTGTATCTCCCCAGATCTGGACCGTCGCACCCGCGAGGGGTGCAGTATCCTGATCAACTACCGTTCCTGTAATCGTGATCGTCACATGTTTTGGTGAGGATAGATGAAAATCAATATTCTCGGTCACTGTATTAGCGGTGACCGTAACAGGTGTGGGCCAGTCGATTGAGTCGGGGTGATACGGCTGCCACGGCCCCCCACCGGGGCGGGAACAGACGACCATATATTGATCTACTGGAAGAATCTCAGCATAATACCCTTGAGAATTCGTGACGGTGCTCCAAGAGCTATAATAAGAATAAAACATGATGGTGACTCCCGGGTACGGAACCCCATCAAGCGTTACATGGCCGCTTATGGTACCCGTGGGAATCGGAACGAGCCGGAGATCCAACGTTTGAGTGGTATCAATTGCATAGTCGTGGATGAGTCTGAACTGATATCCGGGTGCGGTGCAATACACGGTATATACATCCGCCGGGATCGACGAGAGGGAGTAATACCCGTCACTATCGGTGACCGTGTTGAGGGGGTAGAGCGAATCAGGCGGCATCAGTCTGGGGGACACGGTGATCGCCGCACCTGCGATACCTTTCCCGCTGATACTGTCGTACACATGGCCTGAAAGCGCGCCACTCACCGGGGCAGGCATCAGAGAGACGTTAAAGTTATCGAGCAACGTCGTATCGGTGATGAAGATCATTGCCGTGTCGGTGTATCCTGCGTACCCTGTTGCGATCGCCGAGAGCTGATATGTATCGGCAAGGACGGTATGAAAACTATATGCCCCGTTAATATCGCTGTAGGTATTGTATCCATTTGAACGCGTGGTACTCGACAGTGTAAGGTAGGCATTCACGACCACCATATGCGTGAGTGCGTTGGTCACCGTTCCGGAAATGCCATTATTGACTGGCGGGGTAAGATCGAGCTGAAAATTGATTCCATCGATTGTGTCAGCATAACCAATGACAGGATAGGCGGGATATTCTGCCCTAAGTTGTCCATACCAACAATCTATTTGCCACGCGCCCGGGGCAAGGTTTAGAAGGATATAATGTCCTGAGCTGTCGGTCGTTGTCTGGACGATGGATGAATCAGGACCCAGATGCATTCCCTGCACCGTTGCGCCGATGATTGCGTAACCATTTTGACGTTGGGTCACACTGCCCCGGATTGCGCCAGCCGGCGCCCATGTGAGAAATACGATGCTGAGGATGAGAAGCGAAAATACATGCCGGGAAATCATATGGACTCCTTTCATAGAATAAGGTCTTCATTCACTGACCAAGAATGTCTTCTTTCATGAATGCATTTCGAGCGTACAAAATTGATTGACCTCCGGTGTTTATCGAACTCAGTAAGTTTCACCGGATCAATAACATTTTCTTCACACTCGTAAATGTTTTGCGAGGATCACTAACACTTACCGCATCCAACTTGTAGAAATATAACCCGCTCGTGAACTTCGAAGCCTTCCACTCTACCCGCTTGTATCCAGCCTGCTCGATTCTATCAATAAGGGTCTGAACCGTTTGACCAAGAAGGTTGTAGATTCTGAGGATGACACGGCTGTCGGTTGGCAGATCATATTGAATGATCGTCGTTGGGTTGAATGGATTGGGATAGTTATAATGCAAAACGAATTCCATGGGGCGGTCCACTGTCGGATCCTGAATGTATTCCTCGTTCGGAGGAGGTGGTGGAAGTTCGGCAGTCGGAACAATGCTGATCCTTTTCTGAAAGCGTGCTACTGTCTGAGAAATGCTTGATTCTGTCATTGATGAAGAAGAGAGTATCAATCTCCCTTGCTCACTCACCTTCACCCAGTACCCTTTTCCTGGCACGATAGAATCGCTATGATCATAATTGCCGGTGTAGCCAAAGAACTGAGAAGTGACAAGACCCGGTGGGTCACTCTCGATGCTGCCAGTCGGTACAACCTCACTTATGGCGCCAATAAGGTTCCAGCCAGGACCCACTTCGAACGTATCGGCAAGGATCGATTGTCCTGTGATTACCGTAGTATCACTCGTGTTAAATCTCAACCAGTAGCCTGTTCCGCTCCACAGGGAATCATGCAACACGTATGTAGAACCGGAATATAAGAAGGCAGAGGAGGTAGAACTCGGGTATAGATGCTGCCTTATTCCATCTGTACCGGCCAGCGGAATGGATATCAAGTTCCAATTCTTCGAAACGAATTGAAGAATAGATGTGTCGGAGGTAGTGGTGTATCTCCACGTATTCGAAAATGCACTCGTTCCGATGACGTTCGATGCGTTGACACGCCAGTAATAGGTGGTGAGCTTCCGCAACGGACCTACTCTTCTAGAATTTCGGGTCAGGCCTGAGTCATCGACGGCTATGTTTGTAAAACCACTGTCCAGGGCCACCTCAAGCCGATATCGATGTGCAGTCGGCAATCTCTTCCATGCGAGATCTAAGTAGAGAGGGAGGTTCGATGAATCATTCGCCGGGAAGACTGCCGTGGGAACAGGAGGTGCAGTTCCATGATACAGGAACGCAGGCTCCATTGTGTACAGGAGCGAGTTCGACGATGAATCCGTAATTCGGATTCGGATCGAGGTGTATCCGTCGGCAAGCGATAAGTCGTCGGTGCTGAAATGTTTACCCTGACGCGTGAGCAGTCCTTTCTCCCATTGGTATCCGCCGAGAGGTTGAAAGTCTATTTCCACCGAATCGATCCCTAATTTGGACCCCACATCGAATTCGATGCTGTTTGTATCGGTGTATGAAAACTCATCTGCGTAAGAACCGTTTGAGACAGTTCTCATGCTTTCCAGGTAGAGGAGATTCGGATGGTCGGAATTGAACTGTAACTTCGCAGTGGCTTTGCAGGTGTCGTCACCAATTCGGTATTGCGAAAATGACAGTTCTGCGAGGTAGATTCCCGAGTGGTCCCCCATGTAAAACTCGTATGGATTTCCCGTATAGTTGGATTTAACATCATAAGTGCATTCTGAGCCATTGTGACAGTATTTCGATGTGATGTTACCATCCACAACTCCCCCTGGTCCCCAAAATTGTACGTACGGAACGATCTCTCTTGCACTGACGTCTCGATTGTACAACGTGAGCGGGGCGTCGAACCGTGGAACGCCATATCCGTACTTGATAACCAGGGGTTCCGCGCGAGAGGATAATTGTTGTACGTATGAGTAGTTCGAAAGAACGTGGACAGTAGCAGAATCCCAATCGGTTAAGATATGCCAGGTATAGGTATGAACTGTTTTCGTAGAATCGATCGTGAAGAGATCCGAAGCTCCTCTTACCGAAAAAAGCTGAGAATACTTAAAGTCGAATGCCGGCGAAGGCGAAGGGAGAAAGTATCCAGTGAATAGTGTTGTTGTCGATCGCGAAGCGATTCCTTCAAGAGCGTACTGGTACAGGGGGTTGATAAATGAATGGACCTTGAGGTTAAATGTCCCCCATTCACTCGGAAACCGAAAGTCAATACGCTTGAAAGCGTTTGGATCGTTCTGCAGTGTTACAGACGATGAAATTCCCCCTTCGATTGTATAAGGAAATTCATAGTAGCTCCCTCCATGATCGGCGATCAGAAACTTCGTGTCGAACCTGTACTTCGGACTGACATCCGGAAAGTACAGAGTGTCGAGTAGAGTATCGAGGATGTCAGAAAGACCCATCATCGCGTCGCCGGGGTTGATCCGGAATCCGGAAGTATCCAGGAGAACCTGATCCCAACTAATTCCAGTGAATGGGACTATCAGCCCGTCTTTGTCAAATCGTTTGAAAATGATTCTGTTCTTCGACTCCGCTTTGTGTATGGAGACAATCCGCACTTCATTCAAGACAAGGTCTTCTTTCAAAATTTTATACTTGGAGTCCTGGTATGCGCCCCAAAGCTCGAAAGTGGGCGCTTGCGGGTCAAAGCCGGGGTAGACCTGAGGGTCAAAGGAAGGGGGGACAAGATTAAGGGTATCGCCGGGAGCGGCAATCGGATAATCAATCACAAAGGAAAGATTTACACCGTGTGGATGAATCCCGATCCACCAGGGTCGCTCATCTGCAGTCACGCGCATCATTCTGGCCTTCACGAAACCAAACGGAATATTGATTTTGAGCACGGAAGAAGTCGATTTGGCGCGGATGGTGCCATTATACTGCGTCACATCGGCATAATCGAGTTGACTATTATCGACTGTGAGGGTGGCGGCCACGGTGGCCGTTCCACCCGCGGCGACGGTAACCGATGACGGGCTGAATGCAAGGACAACACCCGGCATCTGTAGGAATTCGGAAGTCATCGAAAACGTTTGGGAACGCGTTCCGTGATTGTGGAGCTCCAGCGTTCTCGTCATGCTCCAGTTTTCACCGTTTCTATCGTCAATTCCAAAATTGATACTTGACGGAGTCACCAGCACCGAACGGTTTGAAGCATCGGTGATCGAAATTCGTCCGCTTCCCTGTGTCCACACGTCCTTCCCCAGATCCACTGCGGTTTCGCACAACGCTGCTTTCACTTCTTCCGGTGAATAATTGGGATGTGCCTGAATGATGAGCGCGGCAGCGCCTGCGACATGAGGGGTCGCCATTGAAGTACCGCTGTAAACAATATATCCGCCTCCGAGCTTGGCAGATGTGATATTGACGCCGGGTGCAACAACGTCCGGCTTGATGGTAAACAGATTTGCGCTGGGTCCTTTCGATGAAAAGTAGGCAATACTGTCCTGATTCGTTGAAGCGCCGACTGTCAGCGCATGGCGGGCGCAGCCAGGCGAACCTATAGTTTCGTAGCCGTATTCCCCGGAATTCCCCGCTGCAACCACGCACACGATTCCATCATTTGAAGCATTGTCGATCGCTTGCGATAAGGGGTCGTCAGGATCTCCGAATCCCCCAAGACTCAGATTAATCACTCTTATCGGAGAGGGGGTGGCGGGATTCTGATCCGGATCCAGTCCCCGCTCAATGCCTGCCATGACCCACGACTGGTAACCAACTCCGGATGCATCAAGGACTTTGAACGCCCAGAGTCGCGCCTTGTAGGCAACGCCTCGTTGGTTAGTGATTAACGGTCCATCCCCGGCAGCAATTCCTGCCACGTGGGTTCCATGTCCATCGTCATCCATCGGATCACCATCGCCGTTGACAAAGTCGTAACCTCCGACGACCTTGTTGTTTGGAAACGGTGCACCCCCAAGTTCTTCATGTAAATAGTCGATGCCCGAATCAATGATGCCGATATCGATGTTCTCTCCGTGGTCTCCGGTGCTGCTCCAGAATGCCGGCGCGCCGATGACCGTGTTGCTCGAATCGTCCAGGGCTTCGACAGTCCTGTCCTCCCATATGCCGTCTACGTAGGGCAAATTCCCCAGTTGTTTGGCTGCCCATCTGCTTGTGGTGATGGCAACACCATTGAATACGGTGGTATATTCGAGATGGATTTTTGTTCCCCCTCCTGACGTGGCCGTTGCATTGTTTCTCATTGATCGATATGATACGTCCACTGCTGCGACATCGATTCTGAACTGATAGTGCTCAGAGCGTATCGCATTCAATACCGATTGGGCTTGAGCAGCCTCTGACCCTTTTCTTATCTCACCGATTCTGGCGAGAGGTCTTGTCCTAAACCTCAGAATAAACCTCGCCGTTTGGTCCAACCACTGTTGACTTGACAGTACCTGCCGCTCATTCTCTCTTTCAATCGATGCATTGCTCAGATATGAGTGAGTCTGCCTGGTGGGATACGATGGATCTGCGCCCGGTCGGGTATGTGCATATCTGGCGTTGCTTACGACGTCAGTCCTGGCATTGTTCATGTCGATATATACACATCTCGGGCGTTTGGGTGGTATCGGTCTCCTCCATAATCCATTATCATCAGCCAACCCATGAGATGCGACGGCGGTCAAGATAACTAGGCAAGAGAAAATTATCCTGGTTCTCATCTGTGTCCTTCCCAAGAAGAAAACATCATCCGATCGAAATGAGTCATCTCTCAACGTTTAGGACCACCCGATCGAAATCAATTTAACCTCTTACCAACCTTCTGACAATGGGGAGTTTCCCCCCCCCCTAAAAAAAAGCCGAAAAATGTCAAATTTTTAGAAGAAATTCGCCGCGGTCAGGCTCTTAACGACACAGTCATACCATCAGCAAAAATCAGGTTATGCTCGATAAATGGGTTGAAATTTTAACAGTCAATGGGTTTTACTACTATTAGCAATCAAATACGTTCCCTATTCCGGGCACGCTTCTTCTGGCCTGAGCGAGTCCCCTTCAGGGGACGAGTCGAACACCACTTTTCCTCACTGATTGTTCCAGCCGCCTGAGCGAGTCCCCTTCAGGGGACGAGTCGAACACTACTTTTCCTCACTGATTGTTCCAGCCGCCTGAGCGAGTCCCCTTTAGGGGACGAGTCGAACACTACTTTTCCTCACTGATTGTTCCAGCCGCCTGAGCGAGTCCCCTTTAGGGGACGAGTCGAAGGCCACGGACGCACCACAAAAATCGGAAGCCGATGCCAAGTCATCACGAGATCGGCTTTTTCCTTCACCCTTTCCACTTTCACCGAATCAGCACCATCTTCTTTACACTCGTAAACGACTTGCTAGGATCACTCACGCTCACCGCTTCCAATCTGAAGAAGTAAATCCCGCTCGCAAATCCGGAGGCGTTCCAGGAGACCTGTTTGTATCCAGCTTGCTCTAATTCATCTGCAAGTGTGACAACCACTTGTCCCAGTAAGTTGTACACCCTAAGTGTTACTCTGCTATCGAATGGAATTCCGTACTCAATTGTCGTCATCGGATTGAACGGAGATGGATACGCATTTTCAAGCGCGTAGAATTTTGGTACGCCCTGCTTTTCGGTATTGCCTTCAGGCGGAGATGGTGGTAACTCGGATGTCGGAATAATCCGAATCCCGATAGTCGCAATTGCCGCCGTTGCCGATGAGAGAATGAGGGTATCATCCTGACTGACTCTTACCCAATATCCATGTCCCGGATAGATTGTATCCGCGGGGATATATCCGGAAGAGTAACCGAAGAATTTACTCGTAATGAGACCAGGGGTACTTGCCGTGATGGTCCACACAGCCACCGGATCTGAAATTGATCCGACCATATTCCAGCCTTTGAAGACTGGGATAGTTTTCGATGAGATCTTCATCCCCCAAATTGAGGTACTTAACGGAGAAGAGAATCTTAACCAATATCCTTTACCGGATATTAAGGTATCATCTGCGACATAGGCACCCTGGTAAGAGAAGGCGGGCGATGTCGCGGAAGGAAACAGGTTGGATTTTAACTTGTCGGCAACATCTACAGGAATTGACATCAGGTTCCATTGTGTTGCAAAATTATAACCAAATGTCACTGAACCGCTGCTTCGAAGGAGTTGAACACCAGTTCGCTGATTGTTGCCCTGATATGTTCCCCAAGCCGGGATCTTTGTGATCACGGTCGATAAAGCCTGTTTGCGTCCAGCCGCATTTCCGTCAAAGAAGGCGATTACCTTACCATCTAAGGTGCCAACATAGACGAAACCCTTATGGACAAGAATCGGCGCTTGCAGGGGGGCATCGTGCTGATAATACCAATTGACAGAGGCAGTCCCATCAATAACCGTCAACGCGAAGAGCGCGCCGGCATCGTTGCTGACATAAATAGTACCGATGTCGGATATTGCAGCCGTACTCCGTATCGGTCCGTGGGTTTTGAACGACCATCGGAGGGCCCCGCTGGAACTATCAAGCGCGTAGAAATTGGAATCGAGTGAGCCAAAACATATTTCCCCATCGCCATCTATAACCGGGGAAGAATAGATCGGCCATGAGGCTCCCTCGCGCCATAGTATTCTTGCGCTGTCGGATCGCTCCAGGGATACTTTCATAAGTCCTTGCGATCTGGTGCCAAAATAGAGATATCCCTGATCATCAATCGCCGGTGATGTCGTAATTGAATCGCCGGTATGCAGGACCCATGCAGGAGCAGGACTGTTCGAAAGATTGTTCAGGTCAAATCCATAGATCGTGCCAATGCTTGTCGAGAAGACGAGTTTACGATCCAGCGTAACAACGGCCGAGTAGAGAATCGGTGCATCGGCAAAATAACTCCAGGCGACTAT
>JAWOMQ010000150.1:0-11758 GCA_033852415.1 Bacteroidota bacterium | reverse complement strand
AAAGACAAAAGAATGAAGCGCAAGGATGGAAAGAAGATAAACAGAGATTCTGAAAATGTCAAATGTAAGCCACAGGCTGAAACGCAACAATTATCCTTCGTGCTTGGTTTCGGTTCGGAGAGCGATTGAAGATCGCCAGGCTATTCGGACAAATTGCTCTGATACCCGTCGTAAAATTATTTCGACTTTTCGCAAATTCAACTTGACATTGACTTCTCGCTTTCTTACCTTCCTCGCATCACACTGGGGTGGCGTTCTTTCCTTTTGACTCGCTGTCAAGAAGTCACAAACTTGGGAAGCTCCGCTATGACATATCTTTCAGCACTACAAACGCGTGTGCGAACACTCACGCTCATAATTATGATTTCGGTGCTATATTGTATAATGGTCACCGCACAGGTAACGATCAAAGAGAAGGTGAGCATCACTCGGAAAGGGTCGTCTCAGGGAATCAAGACAAAAGGTGGCCCCCGCGCGACTCCGTTTACTGATGATGATTCCACCATGACGATAGTTACTGTGGCGTACTATTATCATGGGTGTGAAGGTTATGCACAAATTTGGACAGTCGGCGATAGCACACCTTGTCAGGCATATCGTGATACTGCCAATGGGGATATTCTCAGTACAAGCAACAAACGCGGCGTCGCCATGATGCAGTTTGTTGCCTATGATCCCGGTCACTATGAATTCGGCGGAGTCACGCACTATTCGTGTCCTCCCGATGTCCAAGCATATCCCGAATGCGCCTCGGTCGCCTGCAATGAGTCACTTCTGGTGACCGACAATCACGGTCACTCAAATCTATTTCAGACCTACCCAGGCCCACTCTTTGGGTATTACGACAACACATCGGCAGTAGATTGCGGTCCGAATGATCTGCAACCACAGTCCTTTGATCCAAATTCAGTTAAGAAGTACAGAGAGGGGGACCTTTTTTATCCCGGTGGAAATTCCGTTCCATACGTTGTTGCGGGTTGCCCATTGCCGCGGACGGGGGAACCTCTTGATACTGAGGGGATGACTGGTCTCATACCATTTATGCCGAACAATCTGCCTTCTCCTCAGCGCACGTGGGATCCTGTCACAAGCACTAAATTAAGTGCATGCCTGGATCGGAGTGCAAATAGGTGGCGGATAAGAGTGCACGGACTACAAATACCCATTTTTTCATCCAGTTGTATTCATCATTATGTTGATCTTGGCAATGGCTGCGATCAGGGGATCCTTTCCCAATACTTGGATTCAAATACATATCAAATCGCATTAAACGATCTGCAGTGGTGGTGGGAGGGATCATATTCACATCCCCCAGGCTCACACCCGGACCTCTTTGCATTTGCAGCTGGAATAGAGGCACATGAATATTGGCACTATGAAAAAGACTCGGCTGTTGCCGCGAACGAGATTGCTGCAGCTTTTCGTCGGATTGCGGGGCAGCCTCCTCTCCAGTACCCCTTGTATCCGTGTGAAAAAAATGCTGTCGATGCTGCTGTACCTGGTGCACGGACTGAACTAGCAACAGCGTTTGGAAACATTGGGGGCCACGGGCCTGAACATGATGAGGAGAAGGATGCTGACAAGTACGCACGAGCGGTGTATGACCAAATCCGTGGATGCATTGTAGCGTGGGCTACAAGTCAACCCTGGTACCACAACTGATTATCGCACCGAGGAAATCTTTATGAAAAATCCAATTATCCTTATAATCTTATTCCTACTGATTTACACCGAAGCATCCTCACAAAAGCTATGGAATTTGGCCTACGATCAATCGGTCTCCTGGCTTGTTGCGGGTGATACGACGATGGCGCACTTGGAGAGCATGCTGAACGATGAAACCTTGACAGGTTTGGATTATCCCAACCCTAATACCTACATTGCTGCTGCGAGGATACTTGCCCTAAATCGAGGGATGGTGGACAAGCAGCTGATTCTTAGCAAGCTGAGTCGCTTTGCTGACTTTGGATCGCCGAATTTTCGTTGGCTCTTCTACTATCAGTATCAGCAGATAAGAGGATTCTTGGGGGATAGTGGTGCCATCGCAGGAATGGATTCCGTTGCACGATTCGCCCCCGATAATTTGAGCTTGCGGTTGACCGCCATCGCTCGGCTGGCTGATGTCGGCATTATGACCTACTATGATACTGTCCGACAGGCGTTTCTTCAGGGTGACGCGTCGTCAAAGTACCTGGCAACGGGTCTGCTCGGATCATATGGAAAGGTCGCTCAATATCAAGCGGAGGCTGGAAATTTCCTTGCTAACGTTGTCCAAGACTCTACCGATTATGTTGTTGCGGGTGGGGCCGCAGACAGATTAGCAGAATTTGACAAGCCTAGGGCTACACAATTAGTCACTGGCAGGTTCAATGCAGCGGCCGGAAAGCAGCGCCTGATGTTCTTTGGCATCTTGCAGGACATTGACCCTGACGGCCAACCAGAACGCACAATTTACGCGGTTTCCTCGGAATCGGATGAAATCACTAGGGGGGCTTACCTACCCTTGTACAGATCGATCGTGAGCAGCCTAGAATCTCCTCGGTACTTACTGCCGTTTTATGTGAAATTCACGATTGACCAATTAGCTCTGGAAGCCTCGACTTCGGTTCGATGGACTTTGAAAGGGTTCCTGAATGATTTTATTCCCCTGTCTCCACCTCGGTCAGCCCCAATTGTCACAATGATCGACTCCCTCGTAGGTTTCAAAGAACAGGTAGCAAACTACAGTTGGGTGCTAGATAACAACTTTGTAATTTCACTTGATAGCAATTTGACGAACGCGCATGCGTACCTCATGCAGAATGATTCTGTAGGTTGCGCTCGGCAAATAAAACTATTTCAACAGAGGGTCGATAGCGCCCACCAAGATTCTCTCAACCCACATCGATCCGCAAACCTCGAGGGGTGGAAGTTTCTACACTACAACTCACAGTACATCCTGGATCGTTTGCCAGCTATCCCGAAGCAGTTCACGCTTACGGCCGTCTCTAACCCACCAAGTGGTGGGGGTATTTCTCTAAATCCTACTCAACCTCAAAATCTATACGATAGCGCCACAAGCGTGACATTGACGGCTACCGCCGCGTCTGGACACCACCTTGATCACTGGTCCGGCAACGTTTCGGGCGCGAATATATCCGTCACGACCACGATGAACTCGGACCAATTTGATACGGCTAATTTTGCCGTCAATACCTTCACTATTACGGCCTCAGCCGGTGCAAACGGAGCAATCTCACCGAGCGGATCCGTGCCCGTAGATTCGGGCACAAACAAACGGTTCACCTTCCAACCGAATACAGGCTATCACGTGAGCGCGGTAACGGTTGATGATGTGAGAACCGATTCAATTTTGGGGTATACGTTCAGGAACGTCACGACGACTCACACGATCCTGGTGGGGTTCGCAATTAATACCGACACCATAACCGCGACAGCCGGAGCAGGTGGGACTATAACACCGTCGGGGATCGTAATAGTAAACTACGGCTCTGGAGCCTCGTTCTCTTTTTCAGCCGGGTCAAATTATGATATTGACAGCGTTATTATTGATGGTCAACCTGCACCCACTGCCTCGCCATATGTGTTCACTGCCGTGTATGCCAACCATATTATCCGGATCGTTTTTATCTCCAAGAGCGATACCGTGAACCAGTACCTGACCAAGAACTGGAATATGGTGAGCGTCGCAGCGAGGGTGCACGACACCTCGGTCGGTTCGATCTTTCCTAACCAGACGAGAGCCGATTACTACAGTGGTAGCTACTGGATCACCCAGGTGCTGAACAATCGGCTGGGGTACTGGCTGGACTACGCCAACACCGATTCGACGAGGGTGAACTACGTAGGTCCCCGTATCGACAGCCTGCATGTCTATGCAAATCCGGGGTGGAACCTGATCGGCATGGTTTCACGGCCGTTGTCTCACTTTAGGGTGGTTGGGGGCTCCAATGTTGAGCCCTACCTGCTCAAGTATGTGTACGGTGGGCAGGGATATGTTCAGGTCGATTCGGCCGAAATGCTGCAGCCGGGCTTGGCCTACTGGCTGTACAACGATGGCGAGGTCGGTGAGACAGTCATTTTGAATGGATCGGGCGGCGTGGCGATGGGCATCGATTTGGGGAATCCTCCGCCCGTGCCGGGCGCACCCACCCGGGTCGCGCTCTACGCACCGCCGAACGACACCACTCGCGTGCAGACATTCGTCCCGACACTCGCCTGGTACAGCGAGGGGGTGAGCAATTCGTACAAGATGCAGGTTTCGACCAATCTGAGTTTTTCACCCCTTGCCTGGCACAGCGACTCGATCCCTCAAACCTATCAGGACGGCCAGCTCCCTCTCACCCAAGCTGTTCAAATAGGACCCATGGCGTACAACACAACCTATTTCTGGAAGATCCAGGGCAAGAATTCATCCGGGACGGGTCCCTGGTCGCTCGTCTGGTGCTTCAAGACACAGGGCCAGCCGCAACCGCCGCCGTGCCAGTGCTGCGTGCAGTCCGTGATGCAGCTTGACGGCTTCACGGTTAAGGATCATTCAGGTAATGGCCAAAAGATCTATACTCTGAACGGCGGCCGGAAGTCTCTCCTGGGCGCGAGCTATTTCAGAATGCCGCCTGCGCCCCCGCGGGGTCTCTTCCACGCCGAGTTCAAGTCGGGGAAACTCATTCAGACGGTGATACCGGGGAAAACCAAGATTAATATTCCAATCTCGGTGACTGATGCAGTGTACCCATTGACATTGACATGGTTGATTAATCCGGATAACAAAATGCAGTACTGGGTCACGCAAGTGGTAAATGGCAAACAGCAACAGACCCCGCTTACCGGGACATCGGGGACACTCACACTTGATGCTCAGAGCGTGAAGAATGGAAATCTGATCATCACGACCCAGGCCTCTCAGCCGCCACCTTGCTACTAAAAAAGGAGGACATCGTATGAAGATGAATAGGTTGCTTTGTTCACTTTCTCTGAGTCTTGTCCTTGCGACAGGACAAAGCGCGGGACAGAACGTCTATAAGATCCCGTTCGCCTCGCGCGGTAACGTGATCGAACTCACGGTGACGAATGCATCGCAAAATTCAGTGGCCGGCGTGAAGGTAAGGGTCAAGGACCCGCCCGCTTGGTTAAAGGTAAACACCCAGGAACAAGTTATATCGAAGTTGTCACCTGGATCAGACAAGGTAGTCCGGTTCGAGTTCTCAGTCACGAAAGACGCGCCGGTGAAGAAAGACGAAACGATCACTTTCGACATCGCCTCACCCACGGGGGAAAGCTGGAAAAAGGACATCACGGTCTCGGTGGATGCGCCTGATCGCTTCGCGTTGTACCAGAACTACCCGAATCCCTTCAACCCCGGCACCACGATTGATTACACCTTAGCACATTCCGCCCATGTGAAACTCGCCGTGTATAATCTATTGGGGCAAGAGGTTGAACCCTTGGTCGATGGCGTCGAGGATGCCGGATACAAAACGGTCTCTTTTGATGCAAGCCGCCTACCTTCCGGTGTGTACTTCTACAGACTGCAGGCCGGCAAATTTGTGGAGGTGAAAAAGATGTTATTGGCTAAGTGACGGGTCGGGAATCCAATGTGTCAAGAAGTCCCGCTCCTTTTAAGAGCGGGATTGTTTTTATACCCCCGGCGATCATCGGGTGGTGGACAAGTTACTGCATGCTCCGCTCTATTTCCGTGGTGCAAGAGTTGATGCAAGGGTGAGTGCAATAGAAATAGTTCTCAACGGTTGCGTAGAAAATATTCTATGTGTGACTAGAATATTGCATAGCTTCAAAGAAGAGCGAGAATTCGCTTTGTATAAGATAGCAATTTCATCAATCTATTTAATAGCGCTTCGGCAACAGGCCACAACGAGAGATGAATGGGTAAAAACATCCGTAAATTCATATTATTAGGCAAGAAAACGCCACAAAACGTGGTCGCATGGTAGATACAATTGACTTTGTGTCAATGCAGAGACTGAACACATGGGAACAACTGTTGGCTATTTCAAGCATCGAATTACGAACGCGGCTCAAATAATTGTCTGTATTCTGCTCGATACCGCAATCTTCTCGTGTTGGATGGGCCTTGCTTGGGTAAGTCAAGCAATTAGTGATTTTATGAGTAGTCACGGGGTGAATGAGTCTTTTGCTCTTGCATTTAAGTGGGCAAGCTCTGCCAGCACGCTCGTTTTAACTCTCTCATACATTTGGAGGGACATTAGTGCAGCCCTCAAGGATTTGGGAGGGGGCAAGTGAGGCTGAATATCCATGCTTTCAAAACGGCCTTATCACCAACGGGCCGGGGATTTGCCGAAAGTATTGGTCTGTTTGGACGAAGGCTATTCTGGTTGCTTGCACTACAAATTTTCTTCGTCTTAAGCTTAATACCTCTTTATTTGCTTGCATCGGCAATAAGGTTCTGGGGCGTTTTTTCGATTGGATATACCTTCTCTGTTATTGGGGCACTGGTGGCGATTGGATTGATTTTAATCTCTATCAAGCTCAACGAGAAAAAAGTCGTCTTCAAATCAATACTCCGCGAAACTGGTACACTAATCTTAGTGTTAACCCTTCTATCGCTTCCGCTTCACTACTTTCTTAATCGAGACATCGATGAGAAAATGGCCATATTTACGGAAGGAGTAAAGACTGATGTCTTCAAAGAGATCTATGGCCGCGACCTGTTACCTGCCCAAGTACGGGAGGAGCTATTTGATATCTTCAACGAGAAAGTTGGGTTATTCGACGTGAACGATGAAATGACCTTTTTCGACTACGACTCCACCCGCTTGTCCGTGGAGGAGACACTTGGTTGGGAGGTTAGGAACTTTTCAAATCAAGCTCAGCTCTATGAAAGTAACTTCGCGGTTGCTCGGAATGGCTATACAGCAAACTATGAACTAGGAGTTTATGGTGAGCATCACAATCTACTCTTTTTGGTAACGCAAGACGATATTCGCGAAAAGCAATTCGATTCATCAAGCAGGATTAGCATTACTAAGTTAAGTGATGGAAAGATTAGGTTGGAGATTCCTATACGAGCCAACGAATCGATATATGTGAATATTCGGTATCGACGAATATTCCTTAAGAATGATTCTTATTTTCTTTATACAGCTAAACCTACGGTTGGTATGACAGTTGAATGCACGCTTAGGACGAAAGAGGAACTGGATATTTCACTAGAAGGGCGGGTCAGAGAAAATAATCCTGGCAGATTCAAAGTAACCGATTACAAAGACGCAGGGAAGATCAAGGGGGTTATTCCAGGTGGATTAGTGCCTTTTGAGGGCATATCTATCGAATGGAGGAAAAAGGATATGAACCAATAATCCATGAGTTTCTAATTGCACAAAATTATTCTTAGGTGGATTTGGGATTTCGGACATCTCCGAATATACAGCAAGAATCTTGGTGGCCGAGAGAATGGAATTCACTGTGAGGTACGATTGAATTTCAAAACATAAAATGGGATGCGCTCCAGCACTCGGAGCACGGCCTCAAACACAGTTTACAAAATGAGCCTCTCCTCGTGCTACCTCGAAGAGTGATTCTTCAATAAATGCACTAATCTTCCGTTGATAGCGTCCGTCTCGAGTTAACCATTCGGTTTGTCAGCACTCTCTTCCATCAAAACGCGTCGTATACCCACAGCTTGCCATGTCCCAGAGTATATATTTTCCCATTGGAGTAAGCGAGGCGTTCAAAGTAATCAGATCCAGATGATCCCCAATAGACCAGCGGGGACGGTAGGTCTCTGATGATCTTTGTCTGTGAAGCATAATAGACAGATTGTGCATACGCGTTCAAACACATGTCCTGCGGCTGTGGAAATGTAGTCTCCCATCCAGAGGGAAAGCTACCGGTGCTTCCGCCTGGAGGCGACATCTTCGGCCATGAATGGTGACCGTAGTTTGACAGAAGACTGAAGTTGTTTGCGTCTACCGCCGCGGCGAACGCTATGAAACCGTAGCCGTTCTGACAATCAATGTCACCCGAGTAAACAATTGCGTTACCAGTCGAATCATACACACCGTAGCGTATCGGGAGGTCGAGGTATGCTTCTCTGTCGCCGACGACATAAACTAATCCGTTGGCATCGACTGCCAGTGCTACCCACTCGAGTTTATCATTCCCTGATGGGGCGGTCGGGTCCGTGCCAGGCAAGCTTATGGCAGAGGAAACAAAGACCCCGTTTTCATCGTATCGAAGAACTCGATTGTTGCTCGCTCCGGGGCCAGTGCCATCCAAAACAAAAAGGTTGCCATTGGCCCATTGGATGTCAGAGACACGTTTGAATTGGTATTGCCCATTTCCTTCGGAACCAAAAGACCATATCAATGCCCCGCCAGGTGAGTATTTACTTATCGTGTAATCGACAGCTAGGTACATATTCCCCGCAGCGTCGACTGTGATACCGTCAGGGTTTCCTGTTATCTCTTTGCTGAATCTCGGTAGTAATGCTCTGACAGGAGGCGGCGTATCCGTCTCATTGAAGGAGAAGGTATCCTGATATACTTCGTATCCACTCTTGACTAACTTTATCTCTCGTTTCCCCACGTGTACGGACATGTTCGAAGAGGGTGTGGTTAGGCCAGTTGAGGTCCCGTCTATAAGTATATCCGCACCAGACGGGAATGATTCTATGGTGACGTTCGCAGTGATAGGCAGTAGCGTAAAATTAACCAGAACTGTTTGCTTATCGATTACATTTACCTGTTGCGGCGATGCTTGGTACGTCGCGAGATAGGTTGTGACGGCATGTTGGCCAACACTAATGTCAAAGAGGGTGTCGGGCGTAGTTTCCCCCGATGCGCTATTATCAAGGTAGATCATTGCACCGGAGGGAGTTGACGTAACGAATATGTTTCCTTTGGCGGGCAACAGTGTCGCCGATATCTGTGTTTTGCCGCCTGATGTAACATTGACCGATGATTGCCATTCTGAATACCCCGTAAGACGAAGCTTGACGGTGTGGCTTCCTGCAGTGACATTCTGCAATGTTGCAGGTGTAGTTCTATTCGCGGCACTCCCGTCCAGAAAAATTGCGGCACCAGAAGGCGTTGAGACCACAACGATGGAACCAGTTTCTGGTCCGGATGGGGAAGAACCATTGTTACAACTGAGACTAAACATTCCAAGAGTAACGACCGATATAAGAGTGTGAAAAGATTTCATTTTGTCCTCCTCGCTGGCGGTGAATGGTGCATGGATAATTGTGAAATAGAATTGAATGATGATAGTGAAATTATAACTAATAGTCAATATATTTATCACTATTACTCACTGTTTAATAAGACAGGTAATGGTTACTTTTTACCTCAAAAACCAGGGGTACCAAGTCCATTGCACATACGAGAACAGTTAGGTAAGCGCATACGGATGCTTCGAAGAGAAAGGGAGCTCACGCAGGCGGCATTAGCAGAAAAGTGTAATCTCAGCAACAATTTCATTGCGCTATTAGAACGGGGCAAGAACGCTCCATCCATTGATACTTTGGAAGCGCTTGCACGGGTGTTTAAGATATCGATTTCCGAACTCTTCGAATTTAACGTTGACACGAATAAGATCAGCGAGCGCGAGCGCGCAATGAGAAGGCTGGCAAAGATTAGATCCGCGCGAGACTGGGATTTGATCAGCGCGATTGCAGATTTTCTGGAGAAGAATCAGTGATAAACTCTCCCACCATCTTTCTGATCTAGGGGTTGGATAAATGATCGGTGAGGTGTCCAAAACTGTATTCTGAATTAAACTGTGGGGCAGCATCTGATCTTTTGGCACAGTCACTCGCGTCAGCTCCGTGCCTTATCATTCTTCTGTGTATCGGGGGTGTGTTAGGCCTGTACTCCAGCGTCATCCAGTGCATCAAGTCACTTTTGCTCTTGCCGCCGTTCTCGTTAAAATCTTATCTCCCTCGAGGACATTCTATCATCTGTTCAAGTATCCCAAGGATAGCAGCGGTTCACCCACATCAGGATTGAAACTTTTCCTGCTGCCGTGACAGGTCTATTGTTTCTTTGAATAGATTTTGTTAGATATTGAAAGGAAAGAGGTGTCGTAGCGAAAACCGGCCTCACCGCGTATCTTTTGTCTAGGTAAGACACGGTGGAGTGGGAAACTTTAATCTCGTAGCGGAGGATTCTTGACGGAAAAAGAAAAATCAGTTGGCATCTGGATCAGGGTTTCGACGGAGGACCAGGTTAAGGGCGAGAGCCCCGAACACCACGAGAAGCGGGCGCGAGCGTACGCAGAAGCGAAGAGTTGGTGCGTAGCAGAGGTCTATCGGCTTGAAGCCGTGAGCGGTAAATCGGTGATGGGGCATCCAGAATCAAAGCGGATGCTGGAGGACGTGAAATCCGGCAAGATTACGGGTTTGATCTTTTCAAAGCTAGCGAGGTTAGCGCGCAACACCAAGGAGCTTCTGGAATTCTCCGAACTCTTCAGGGCATACCATGCCGATCTGATTTCTCTGCAAGAAGCCATCGATACATCATCGTCAGCCGGTCGATTGTTCTATACCATGATCGCCGCTATGGCACAGTGGGAGCGGGAGGAAATCGCCGAGCGCGTGGCCGCATCGGTTCCGATCAGGGCAAAATTGGGCAAGCCTACCGGAGGAGCAGCACCGTTCGGTTACGACTGGAAAGATAAAAAGCTGATACTGAACCAGTCAGAGGCACCTGTTAGGAAACTGATATTCGAACTTTTCCTGCAACACAGACGGAAGAAAACAGTTGCCCGGCTCTTGAATGAGTCAGGCTATAGAACGAGGAGCGGGAGCGGGTTTTCTGATACGACACTCGATAGACTCTTGAGAGATCCCTTGGCTAAGGGCGTGAGGCGAGCGAACTATACGAAATCGCTTGGACAGGGCAAGAATTGGGTCTTAAAACCAGAGAGCGAGTGGGTGCTTACGGAGGTCGAACCAATTGTCAGCGAGGAACTATGGGCAGAGTGCAATGCGATTCTCGATGCTCACCGGAACAACAGAAAACCCTCCAAGAAGACGACGCACCTGTTCGGGGGGTACGTGCTGTGTGAATGCGGAGGAAGAATGTATGTCCCCGCCATGCCGTCGAATAGAACTCCGAAGTATATATGCCGGAAATGCCGTAACAAGATCGTGGAGAAAGACCTGGAAGAGATATTCCAGGATGAACTAAAGAAGTTCTGGTTCTCACCTCAGGATATTCAAACCTCAATGGAAGCGGCCGACCGTATGCTCAAAGAGAAGGAGGAGTTACTGGCAACGCAACAGGATGAAATCGAAAGAATCGAAGCTGAAATGGAGAGACTTATTAGGCTCCACGGCAAGGGCGAGATACCGGACAAAGGCTTCGGCAGGCACTATCAGCCGCTTGAGGATCGGTTGGAACAATTGGAATCATCTGTACCGACCTTGCAGGGCGAAATAGACTTCCTTAAGATTCAGTCATATTCAGTTGCGGATGTGGTTGCTAATGCGCAAGACCTCTACTCGCACTGGGGAGACCTCGAAGAGAGTGAGAAACGGCAGATCGTCGAGACCATCACGGACAACATTCTTATTGGAAATGATGAAATCACTATTAATCTGAGTTACAAACCTACCTCGACTGAATTGGTACGTAAATGGCAACACAACGTCAGGGTTGCGTTGCATATCTGCGATGTCACACTGACCGCTAAAAAGCCCCCAAATAAGGCATATCCAAAATCACTGAAAACTATTGGAGATCACCTCTGGAAGAAGCGTCTAGACTTGAGACGCTTT
>JAWOMQ010000110.1:0-17700 GCA_033852415.1 Bacteroidota bacterium | reverse complement strand
ATATGCCGAAGCCATCTTTCCAGCGAGAAATGGATCTTCTCCGTAATACTCGAAATTACGGCCGCACATCGGTGCGCGATATATGTTGACCCCAGGCGCAAGCATGATGTGGACACCCCGGGAGCGTGCTTCTTTTCCGACAGCTTTGCCGACGTTCTGCATTAAATCCAGATTCCACGAAGCGGCGATCGCAATTCCCGCCGGAAAAGCTGTCGCATTCCCATAGTTGCGCACCCCGAGAGGGCCGTCCGACATTTTGATCTTTGGAATCCCCAGACGTTCGTTGGGACAAATATAAAAGTCTTCGATGCCGCCAAGCATCGCGATCTTTTCCTCAAGAGTCATGCGAGGGATAAGGTCGTTCACGCGATCTTGAGCAGGTAAGTTTGGATTCTTGTATGGAGGAACTTCCTGAGAAAATCCTGATTGTGGGAGAAGCGTGAAGCAAGTGAGTGAGACATACGCTAATAGTTTCATAGCCACCTCTGTCCTGTGGACTGTTGTTGTGCTCAAGTTTGTTACGGCACTTAAATTAATTCGCTTGTCCCTGAGCATCGGATTGAGAAATTTCCCGGGATCCCAGCGAAATGAGGTTTTGGTCACACGATGCTCCTCCCACCATGGTGGTAGAGCTCCTCATGCGCGGCCCGATGCTCGTTTTGTCTCGAGCTGGTGCCACTTCTTCCATTGCCAGAGCCCCGCGGTAATCTCCTGCGGCAGCCGATGTCCCAATTCTCTCGCTGCCAGAACAATTTGACCGCGATGGTGAGCTTCATGAGCCACCAGGTATACCACGAAGTGCGCTACATCTGAAGGAATATTCATCCACGGAATGCGGATGTCCAACGCCCCGCCTTCATGAAGATAGGCGTTTATTAGTTCAAGGACCCCTTTGTTACTTCGTTCGAGTGCGCGAAGCAATTCTCTCCTGCTCACCCGTCTGTGGTCAACGTTTGTTGGAGGCGTTATTCCGACGCCCTTTCCGATCATTTTGACCCACATACATCGCGCATTGTGAATGTGACCGCCGATCATACCTATGGTCCGGTGTGGGGCTCCCGGAATCTTCATACTCCACAACTCCTTCGGAAGATTCTCAAAGAGAAACTCTGTCACCCGGTTATTTGTTCTCCAGACGGCGACCAGATCGTTGTGTTGATTTCTTGCGCTCATTTGGATTGTCGAGGTTACCTCTTCAGATGTGCGGGTCTTGGAGCGTTGCGCCATACCTTTGGTATAACTCTGGAAACCGCTGATTCCGAATTGTCAGGCGAATTTGGATAAGTGATATACATCCTTTATCTGGAAGAGGGCATATCGGGACCTGTTATGACTTGCCTTGTGCTTTACCGCGTAATCCTTCCGCTCCCTTATGTGTATCCTCGCACTGCCCATGCCCTTGCAAGCATGTCAATTGTTTCATCACTGGACGCCGGCAGGCGAGCACGGACCCGAGCTTCCAACTCCGTCTTTTGATCGCGCGTCAGCGAAGCCACATAGCTCGGTGCCGGCCCTTGACCTGAAAGAAATGGCGTCCAGAAATCCTGCTGCCGCTAGACAATCATTGATTCTCTCACGGAAAGGCTAATGTAGCGACAACGACAATTCTTGTCAAGTCATGAACAGCCAGGAGTAGTAGAGTCGACCGCATACCGACAAGGGTTCCTGATCTATTTCGATGCACGACTGATTCAGGAGTCTTGCTTGATAAGAAACCTGACGAAGTACGTTTTATCTGAGCAGTACGAGCTTCTTCGTTTCAACAAATTTGCCAGCCTGCAACCTATAATAGTACACGCCGGTGGGCAACTTACCCGCATCGAAATTCACCGATTTTGCCCCGCTGGCTCTACGCCGTTTACCAGGGTCGCGACCCCTCTGTTGAGAAGTAAGCTCGAGTATACCCGTATTAAATGAGCAAGTTTCAGCAGCGATTGCAGCCTGTCGGCCGATGTCACATGCGTTCCCATTCCTCTATTTCTCCTTCATTGATGTGGAACAACGGATGGACGGAAGGGAACTGAATATTCTTCAAGGTGTGATACTTTCTTCTATCCCTCATCCAGAGCTTCCGCTTTAGATGGTTCAACTCAAACTGCACTTGTCCGGAAGTGACTGAAATTGACTTACATTGCCCAACCCTTCCGACCTTTCCCTCATTGAAATTGTACCCTCTGCGGCATGCTTCCTCATACAACACCTTCAAATACGCACTAATAGCAGCAAGTGGTTGATTGTGTGCTCGAAACCGTGTGAGTTGAGGATGCTGTCGATAACCGCGTGTTTTTCCTGCCAGAACGGCTTTCGCCAGTAATGCTTCACGCCAACAAGCCACCAGACCTTTGGCATCTAAATATTGCGGATGTAAACTCCAAAGTCTCATACGACTTTCACATGAGTATTCGATTTCAAATAGATTGGCCAAAAACGGAATACTGAAGCGAACAGCCGATCGGTTCATTTTCCGTCTGCGGATACTGTGAGCGTGCATTCACCTCTGACATTTCCAGCGTTCTTTTTGCGGTGTCATGCGCTTGTGGGCGGTACACTGTCTCTCTTCCTTATGCCGATGGTTTTCTCTTTCGAATTTCTTTCATCGCAACGTGGACCATCCGGCCAAATTGCTTATCCTTCCTGCGTCTCTCTGCATAAGACATTTGATAGAATTCAGACTCCTTCGTCAGTTTCAAATAACTTCGATACCGGCGGTCGTCCAGTTCTCCGTCCTCAACAGCCTTGAGAATTGCGCAGCCGGCTTCTCTGGTGTGTGTACAGTCTCTGAATTTACACTTCGCAGCGAGTTCTTGGATCTCGGAAAAGCTATCGTCAATGCCAGTGTCGACTGCGATCACACCCAGCTCTCTCATCCCGGGTGTATCGATGAGCAGAGCACCATTGTCAAGGACGCTTAGCTGGCGACGGGCTGTTGTATGCCTTCCCTTGCCATCTTTTTCCCGGACGGGACTTGTCTCAAATGCTTCACGACCCAACAAATGATTGAGAAGTGTTGTCTTGCCAACTCCTGATGATCCGAGCATGCAATAGGTTTTTGCATGTTCAAAAGAATCCCGTATTGCTGGCAGACCATCCTCCGTTGTATTGCTGAATGCAAGAATTGTTTCAACGATGTGAGCCTTCTCCAACTCTGAGAATTTCTGCTTCAGTTCTTCGGGGCTGGTCAGATCTGACTTGCTCAGGAGAATTACCGGCCGAATATGTCCTTCCTTAACCATGACAAGATATCGTTCCATCCGCCGGACATTAAAATTGTGATCGCACGACTGCATGATAAACGCGACATCGATGTTAGAAGCGATCATCTGGTAGTCAACTTTCTTGCCGGCTGCCCTTCGCCGCAGGAAGGATTTCCTCGGCAGAACATCGTGGATAATTGCAAACGTATCATCATTGTAATACTGCACGAGGACCCAGTCACCCACACATGGAAGGTTCTGATTTGATTCCGTTGAAAAAAGAAGGTTGCCCGTTATCTCTGCTTGAGTTTCACTCTTCTCGTTCCTCACGAGATATCGGTCACGATCAACCCTGGTTACTCGTGCAATACTCAATTGAGGTTTCTTGAATTCATCCCTTTTCTGCTGAAACCATCTGTCAAATCCAATGTCAGAGAGGTCCATGTTGTGTTCTTGTCACCTTAAAAGTGGATAGATTGTTGTTCTCTACGCAGCTGTGCCGCGCGCTTAGCAGTAGTACTCCGGCATCGGAAGAGTATCATGCCTGATGTCCGACAATGATCACTATTTTCCCCCTGGCGTGTCCTTCTCCAAGATACCGTAGCGCTTCAGAGGTCTCACTCAACGGATACTGTCTATCGATTATGGGGACAACTTTGCCCGCTTCAACAAGCCCTCTTAGAAAATCCAAATCTTTTTGACTTCGTTTCGCGAATACGCCTCCCATTTTCCTTCCCCCTCTTTCTGACATCCATGATCCCAGAAGCATAGCCTGGAAGATTTGAGCCATGGACCCGCCCGCCATGACATAAATGCCTTTGGGAGCCAGGGCACGCTTATATGCTGAGAGCGAATGATATCCGTTTGCCCCGAGAATCAGGTCATACTCCTCTCCATTTTTGGTAAAATCTTCTTTAGTATAGTCAATGACATAATCCGCCCCAATAGTGCGGGCCTGATCCAAATTCCTTGTGCTGCAAACGGCGGTAACTTCAGCGCCGAAGGTCTTGGCAATCTGGACCGCAAACGTCCCGACACCGCCTGAGGCCCCGTTAATCAACACCTTTTGCCCCGGCTGAATCTGCCCTATGTCGCGCAGACCCTGGAGTGCTGTGATCCCCGCCATGGGTAGGGCTGCTGTTTCATCGAAGGATAGATTAGCAGGTTTCGACGCCAATGCTTGCTCAGGAGCACATGCATATTCGGCAAAGCTGCCCCGTACCATCCCAAAGACCTCATCGCCCGGCCGGAACTGCCTGGTGTTCCTTCCGGCTGCCTCGACCCGGCCCGCCACGTCAGCGCCGATTTGGGTATGTTTGGGCCTGAGCAGCCCGGCACCCATCAGGCGAACCAGGAATATGTCGGCGGTCAGGAAATGCCAGTCGTATGCATTGACGGAAGCCGCATGAATCTTAATCAAAACCTCACCGTCCTTGGGTGTAGGCTTCTCGACATCTTTAAATTGAAGAACATCGGGTGATCCATACTTTGTGTAGATGATTGCTTTCACAGACATTCCCTCAACATTATTCTTTTTTCAATCTGCGTGCATGCTCGTTACCATAACAGATATTTCCTTGCCGCAGCGCGCGGGGTGATTCGACATAGGCTTTCGCCGAGAAGTCATCACGACTCACTGCCATCGAATAATGGTTAAGCTCGGAGGAACGCGATGGGGCACACTTATTATCCTGAGTCGATTCTGTGCTTTGCAACTCAGACTCACCAGAAAGCGAGCACCGTTTTGGCGCCTGTGAGCCCGCCGCTTTTCACTTCTTCCTCGTCTAATCGGGTCGGTGCTGGCACTCATATATTACAGTCCCGGCATTCTGTCCGGGTCCTGAAAGCCGGAAGCCTGATTTCACCAGCACCTTGATTGAAGCGACGTTCTCTGGAGTTGTACGAGCTATGATTCGTTTGACGTTCCCCGTCGAAAACGCATGTTTTACAAGGGCCCGCACAAGTTCGGTTGCATAACCGCGACCCTGGAATGAAGGTACAATCGAGTATCCTATCTCAACGACCCAATCTGATGTCGGCGGTCCGAAGAAGCCGCCGGCCCCAACGAGAGCGGCGCGCTCCGTTTTGCTGGCCCGGAGAATTGCATACCATCCGTACCATCCGGTGCTCAGCGGGTTCTCACTCAACCGGGCCCTGAAGTACTCGATGGCTGGTCTATCGTACTCACCTGGCGGCCAGCCTCCCGGAACTTGGGCTTCCAGAGCTGACGCCAATTTTGAATGCGAGTCGAGCTCCGCCTGAACTAGCTCAAGCGAGGCAGGCACCAACTCGAGATGGGGCGTTGATATTCTATTCATTGCCGGGACACACTGGGGCGCGCGCAGCGTTTGGCCCAAACACAATTATGTTTCGTCTCTCTGGGATTCACTGCGTTGGGGACTACACCCATCTGTTCACCTCAAGAGTATAAGACATACTGCCTACGGCGCAATACCGCTGATTGAAGATGTTAATGACGATGAATAGCACCAATGTCGTGTTGATACGAAGCTATAGCTTCCTCAAGTGCCACGCGGATTGGAGTGTACTTCACGCAAAGTTCCCGTTCCGCTTTGCTCCCATCAACGCTGAAACCTTCCCGCATCACCATCATCTGGTCTACGGACATCCCCCACGGCGGTGCTTTCTTGGTCACGGTGGCAAGGCGGGTGAGAAGAGCTGCGCTTACCATCGTGAGAGAACTGGGAAGATGCAACTTCGGCAGCCGGACTCCGGATATTTCACTTATCATCTGGTTGAGTTCCCGGAACGAAAGCCGTTGATTCCCTACCAGGTATCTTTCACCAACGTTGTCTGGCTTCGCTGCGGCTCTCACAATTACTTCGGCAACGTCGTTCACATGTACAAAAGTTAACACGCTGTCATTGAATACAGTTGCAGGCAGGCGTCGACGGAGCAGGTTCATGACGTATTGTCCGGTTGCTTTCGGATCACCCGGTCCCACTACTGCACATGGGTAAACTACGACCACTGGTAATCCCTTCGTCTCGTGCAGCTTCCAGACAATTTGGTCCCCGTCGTACTTCGTCTTGAAATACTCGCCGAATCGAATGGGTCCGACCGGACTGTTTTCTGTAAAGGGAGAGTCGGCGGACTTGCCGTAAATGCCGGCGGTACTGACGTGCACACCCTTGGAAATGCCCGTCTCCAGTGCACTCTCCCACACGTTGCGAGTGCCCGTGATGTTGACGTCCGCGAATACTCTCTTGTTCGGCTCCCAGAAAGAGTAGAGCCCGGCAAGATGAATAACCCAGTCGCAACCTTTCATGCCTCGAAGGATGGTCTCCTTATCGGTCACATCCCCCACGATAAGGTTTGCGCCAAATGCTTTAAGCCGCTCGGCCGCGGGTCCACGCTGTCTTACGAGGCAGTACAGCTCGTGCTTCCTTTCCACCAGCCGCTGTGCCACATGTGTTCCAATGAAACCTGTTGCTCCTGTAATGAATGTTTTCATGGTATTACTCCTCCAAAAGATACTTGCATTTTCTCTCAAAACCATTTTGCCTGACGTCTACAGTAGGAACGCCGTCCCGCTCACCACTATCAGCAATCAATCTCTCCTGGTCAAACGGTTTTGAGCTGCCACTATCGGTCATTTCTATCATAAACGGGGCGACGTTGCTTCTAATGTTATGTAGTGCTCAGCATCTTAAAAGGGGTTCATCTTGAACACCTGAAAAACCAACGCTCATGCACCTCACGGCGATGTCCCCTCATGCACGAGGGCGAACCCACCAACCGGGGCGGCACCGGATCGTATTGAATCTTCCCCGTGCCCGGTTTACATATCCACAAGGTCAAAGTCGGCAATACTCCCCTCCGCTGTCAGCTCAACGAGCAGATATCGCGGACCGTCGTTAGTCATCACCTTGTAGAAGACGACATGATCGATGCCGCTGCCGTGGCGATGAATCCCGCGATCTGCAACAGGTTCATCGCCGAGCCAAGTCAGCGCCCCCAGACCGTCGAGCTCCCTTCCGACCCGATTGGCAAAGTCCTTCTTGGTTTCTAAGGCGATGTTCGCGGCATCGCGCAGAGCCGGGCCGCCCTGTCGAATAGCCATGAGTGCTGTCGTGATCCGGCCTGTGCGCATCGGGTCTGGGTCGGGTGCGGGCATCCTGGTACTGGGAAGCGGTGACACGCGGGGGATGGATCGTTCGCCCGGGACTTCTCCGACGCGCCAAATAAGGCCGTATGCATCACCTTGAGGATTCAGCTTGATGGTGATGCGCACGCCTCGATCCGTCGACCCAAAGCGCACGCTGTCGATCGCCAGGAATGTTTCGTCGGGGAGACCATTCACAAAGGTTTCAAGCCCGTTGCAGGTCCGATTCGGGGCCAGGGTAATCATCTGGTTTTCCAGGAGTTCGTAGTAACCAGCGCAGTGTCCAAGCCAGATCGTGTCGAGGTGCACACCCTCGAGAGCAGCAGGCGCTCCGGATGGATCCCAGAGCTCCGGCCAGCCGTACGCGCTGCCGATGAAGTTGAGGATGCGTCCCACGGCGCGAGAATCATCGTTTGCGTTGATCATGATTGCGGCACCTTGACCGGTCCGCGCAAAGGCGACAAGCTGAGCATCAAATCCTTCGTCCCGCCCGCCGTGCGTGAAGTTCAGGGTATCCCCGCTCCCCTGGACAAATATCCCCAGTCCGCTGACTCCCTTCTGAACTGTCAGAAATTGATGCGCCATGTCGGGGGAGATCACGCCGTGCCCGCCTCCGGCAAGTGTTTGCTGAATCTCGATCGCGAACCGGGCGAGGTCGGTCGGGGTTGTCCATAATCCGGCAGCAGCCATCTCGGGATAGATATGCCACCGCCCATGTACCGGTTTGCGGTCGAGAGAGAGGCCGCCCGCAGCAAGAGCTGTGCGTGCCGGGGGCTGTGGCTGTTCGAACGAACTGCTCGCCATGCCGATGGGCCCAAGCACGCTTTCCTTCATGAATTGAGGAAAGGGTTTGCCGGTAACGTCGATAATCATCTGTTGCATCACAGTGAAGCCGCCGCCTGAATAGCGCCAGATCGATCCCGGAATGGTGTCGACGCTGATTGGAGGGGTATTGGCAGGAGCTCCTCCGTCGAGTACTTGAAGAAGTGTAGGCACGGTACTGTCAATGTCGTAACCGGGAAACCCGTGCACCGTCAGGCCGGCGCTGTGCGACAGGATCCGGCGTAGCGTGACTTTCTCTCTCGTGAGGAAAACATTATTGGGCACCTTCCAGGTGGTGAGTTTGGCATTCACGTCGCTGTCAAGTGCTACACGTCCAGCCTCGACCAGATGCAACGCCCCGAGTGCAGAGACTGGCTTGCTGATGGAGCCGGCTTGGAAAAGCGTCCCTGTTGTTACCGGCACACGACTGGTTTCGTCGACCACTCCGTAAGCTCTTGCAGCCACAATCCGTCCGTCCTGGATGATTGCGAGTGAAAGGCCGGGAATGTGGCGCCGCGCCATTTGCTCCCTAACAAAGATGTCGAGGCTGTCGAGATTGGCAGATTGTGTCTTCTTCTGCGCCCCAAGAGAACCTTGAGTGCTGGCAAAAAGACCGAGGGTTATGAGAAATACCACTATTTTTCTCATGATATATTCCCTATGGTTGTTGTGCCCCCAATCGAGATCAGGCTCCGTGTCGTACAAGATGCTGCGGCATTATCCAGCGGTTCTGCCAAATATACCAATTATTGTGACCAAAACCGTCGAGCTTCATCGTGTTAATCCCGTGCGCCGGTTTGCCGTTTGTTAGCCGGCGTTTTCCACATTAATTGGGATTCCTACAACTTTCTCGTCAATTGAAAAGTGACCTCGTAGTCCGGAGAATACCGAATGTCGAGATGCCAACCCGCGTTTGATGCCCGGTCCCGCCAGATGGTCTCAAAAATCTGCTTGTAGTCATCAAAAGAGATAACGGGTTTAAGGTGCGCCGCTGTAGTATACACGTCAAAAAAGTGTGTTTTGAGATGTATGATTGCTTCATCATCCCGTAGTTTCAAGAGCGTGACTTGGTTCCCTCTAAGATTTGACTGCTCCCAGCACAAGTAGAGAACAAATGCCTTCTGCGGGGGAACAAACGGTACCCAAGTTCGGGCGCCAACGAAATAACCAGCGCCATCCCTGAGCAAGTTCAGCGCTGCTTCTTTTCCGCGATCCGCGGCGACAGGAAGGTAGATATTGAGCACGATAAACGACCAGTAAATTTCCTCGCGAGCCCAGGTCTTAGTCTGTTCAGAAACATCCGGAAAGCTTGATGTTGGATAATGAGAGACAGTGTCGAGTCTGATGAAGATAGTCTCGAGATGCTGGAAATACCACTGCCCTCCGTCTGAGAGCAGTGAGAAACAAAACGTGGTTCTATGATCCCTTTCCGTCCATGGGACGACGTACTCAATGCGGTCATTGACTCGGATGATTTCGGGGGTAGCATCCCAGTCCGCCGGTGACGCCCAGGCTCTGAGAGAATCGAGGTAGCCGAGCAATATCGGCTTGAAGGTGTCACCCACCTCGGGGAGGGGGCGGATTCGCCCAAGGTTCATCTTGCCGGCCTTGAGTGTGCCGGTGAAGTCTCTCCACATGTGAAGATCGTCCTGGCCGTAGGCCGTGACGGTGCAGGAGAGAGCTAGTAGCAAGGCAATATGACATCCTCTCAGTCGATCGTCCATGGCAATTTCCTTTCGGGATCGATAAGTGGCAAATGACAGCTAACATCTAGAATAAGGGCGTAACAGTTTCGAATCTTGACATACCCCATCGCCAGAGATCAAAACTGCTAAGCGAGTTCTTTTTCGCAGCGCCGTATTGTTTGCCTGTCATGCGCAGACAAAGTTCTGTTAAGTCGCGTTTTGGCGCTGCAAGTTTCAGTCAATGTCATTACGCGATTCAAAGGCTCGTCGTGCTGCCTCAAATCGCTCACGATACCCACAATAAGGCTGGGCGTACTTCTCAAAGTCAGATGCGGACAGCCTTGAACCAATTTCAGGAACAGCATCCCAATTCGACTGCGCTCTCGCCAGCAGTTCACAGGATGTTTCCGGACACTCTGCACAGCTGTTGAGGCCTTTGTCCAGGCAGCAGCCGCGCGCAGTGCATCTGACACTTGAGTGAAACACCTGGTCGTCTGAACTGAGGCAGCCGCCACATGACATTTGTTCTGGCTTCACCTGAAAACCATAGATCCTGATCCATGCCTCACTAGCCTCTTTTTGGTACGCAAATCCTTTTGAGGCGGCGCAGTATGCAGCACAATCCGAACATACAACACCACAAGCCGACATTAACTTGTTCATTGCAACTCTCCTTGGAATGACCCTCAGACCAGAGCGCGGCGGATACCAAGCGCCGTTTGCACCCTTGCTATGAAGTTATGTGTGAGTTTATTTTCCATCCACTCTCTTCACGTTGCTGTGGCGTCTACCAGTGTTAAAATCATCACTGAAATCTTTGACAGTTGTTAAGATGTCAAACTGGCACCTCAATCCACCAAAGGATTCGCGTCCTAGCGCGTTCATGGCCCAATCACTTTATCAATTGAGCGTAAAAACGATTTGACGACAGCCGCAAAGCGCTCTGGCTGGTCATAGTGAATTCCATGACCCGCTTCCTGGATTTGTTCGATCTGAAACCTCGCATTAAGACGTTGCAGCTCTTCGGCAACAACAGTCGAAAGCACACCGTTATCACCAAATACGAGGAGGCTGGGAACGTCGATCGCAGTTGCCAACTGCTTATAATCGGGGTTCGGTGGCGTGAGTACGTCGAAGGCAGCCATGCTTGTTTGAAGTCGCGAGCGAGCCAGCAGCTCAAAAGTTTCCCTTGAGCGGTTGGGGTGTCTGGCCTGCTCTTCTGCCACAAGTTGATCCAATGACATATTGAGCAGTCGCCTATGCTGATCGGCCACATCACTATCACGAACTTGGCGCTGAACCTTTGGACTCAAGAATGTTGGATCGGCTAAGATTAGCCCACGGAGTAGCTTTTGGTTACGACTTGCCACAACGGCCGCAGTCATGCCTCCCATGGAGTGTCCAAGCAGAATCGGCGGAGGAAGTCGTAGAGCACTTATGAGACCGACGACATCATTTGCATGGTCTTCGTATCCATATCCATAGTCAGGCACACTCGACTTTCCATGACCCCTGGCGTCGGGCATGATTACATCATATTCTCCCTCCAGGGCACGTGCCAGGGCAGTCCAGCAGGCTCCATTAGCGGCCAATCCGTGTAGTAGAATTAAATGAGGCTTGTTTCCCCCTGTTCTCGTGTAGTGTATGCTAATTCCGTTTGTTTCGCAGGTTGCCGTGCTCCATCCAGTCATTTGTTCCCCCCTCTGGGCGTAGAATTCATGGCCAGCGCTCGTAGTTGAAGTGAATGTAGCAACGGAGATCCTGGCATCCAAATGGCGCATATGGTGCCGGAAAATAACTCATACTTTTGTCCCGGAGGGAGCCTTTTGGGATGAACGCATTAATCTCATTGTCGTGAACAAAAGTATTGAATGAGGCCTTTCACAACTGCGGCAATTCCAGCGTCGTTGTTGACCGCACTATGTGCCGTTTTGCTGTCATGCCTTCTTGGCAAAATAAGGCCAGCAATGATTCACCAAATGAAGCCCGAAAATCCGACTTACATATCTAATAAGGGACAGCTCTCTCATGTCTGCTCACGTTGTCGCGGAGCGATTATGATAAATCACTTCGTTGTCGTGCTGCCCATCTGGATACCGAGTTTTTCGTATTCAACGTCGTTGGGTTCCCATAGTTCCACCTTGTTACTTTCAACGTCAAGGATGTGAACAAACTTACCGTAATCGTAAGTTTCGATCGAGTCCACAATGGTTACACCATTCTTTTTAAGTTCCTCGACAAGAGCTTCTAAATTCTCAACCCTGTAATTTATCATAAAGTCCTTTGTCGAAGGCTCAAAGTATTTTGTTTTTTCGCCAAATGGACTCCAGGTTGTAAAGCCCTTTTTGGTGCTGTCGGCTCCTTGGAACCATTCAAACACTGTCCCATACTGGTTAGTATTCAAACCAAGATGCTTCTTATACCAATCTTTAATCTTGTTGGGGTCTTTACATTTGAAAAAAATACCGCCTATTCCTGTTACTTTCTTCATTTTGGCATCATTGTTTGATTTGTTCATTATCAAATTGCTGAGAGCGAAACCGAGTCCGAATGATGTCGCAAGAAGAGCAAAGATTATTGCTAATGCCCATCCAGGTGGCACCGCACGTCTCACTGATGAAGATGTATCCATCATACTTCCTTTCAATCGTTTGATAAACCCTGAGCGGCATAATTGCACATAACGTCTGCAGCAGGAATGCCGTCCCGCTTGCCAGTACCATTGACCAAATTCTTGTGGCAAGCGGAATGGTTCATTTTGTCGAAGACATCCTCCGGGGGAGTCCCTTTGGGAACTTTGCGGTGGATTGTTGTTGCTGTCAGGCGACGCTGACCAAGCACGGCCATGTTCCGGGTGTGTGCTTTCACTGTTCAGTGCTCTTACCTCAAGAACTCTTTCACATCTACAAGCTGATATTCCGGAGAACATTCAAAAAAGTAGTTAAGGAGATTAAGGTGGCCGGAACCGAAAATGACTACTATTCTGTCACGTGGCGATGCTTCAATCCTTTGGATGTTTCTGAATATTTTCAGGTTTCGGTTGAACCATCTGCCCGTTTCAAAATCTACACCAAGAAAATCATTCTGTTTAACCTCGTACTTGAATATCCCAACCAGATAGTCTCCGAGCGATTCCTTTATTCTCTTCTCATCGTTAATAAGAAGAAGCTCTTTCTTGAGTCCATTGGATTTGAAGGTCGGCTTGTTCTTCGTCTTCTTCAGTGAATCGGGGTTAGTGTGATAAAACGATTCAAACCGCTGCGTCAGAAGACTGTCTTTTCCCTCAAGGATTTTGGTAACATTCTCATTGAAATTGCCCCACTCGTCTACGCAGTAAAGTTTCCTGAGGGCATTCGCCTTAGCCAGTCGAAATCCTATTTGTTCGTCTTCGCCCCTGCTTAACTGATAGTTGCCTTTCAAGTATTCTTGATAGAGAGAATCTACTTTGGATTGCTGATCGGGTTGACGCTCGATTACAATAACGGTAGGTTTGAATTTCGAAAGGTCACTGACAATTTCTTCAATTTCCTTCTGATACCCCGGTTCAAGGACATCAATTTGATCATTCTTATCAATCTTGATGTCATCAAGATTCGGAAAACTGAAATGAAAAGTCCCCAGAGTAATGACCGGTACCTTGTCGGTTGTCTGTGCGCTTAAGATCAGCGGCACCCAAAACAGAACAACGACAGGAATAATCTTTACGAGAAATCTATTCATTGTAATCGCCCTATTCATGTTGTTAGTGAAGATGTCAGTGTCGCCTGACGTTAGCGGCTGTAACTCAGCCCCGCGAGCCGTTGTGAAAAAACCTCATTGTGCGGCGAGAGGGAGTTGAGCAACCATAATAATTTGGTCTTCTTTGATTCATAATCGGTTTATCAGATGAGGGAGCGTCGTTACCGCCGCTGTTATGTGCCGTTGCCTTTTTAATATTTCCAGTTCGTCTAAAGCAACGAGGCTGCCTAACAAGCCTGCGGAGTCCGTAAAATCTTCTCCATCTTTCTGCCTTTCGCCAACTCGTCCACCAATTTGTCTAAATACCTGACTTTTTGTGTTAACGGATCCTCGATCTCCTCTACACGATAGCCACAAATCAGACCAGTGATGAGGTGAGCGTTTGGGTTCAATGTTGCAGTCTGAAAGAATGCTTCAAAGGTTACTTCTTCTTTTATCAGTTCCTGCAGTTTCTTGTTGTCGAAGCCCGTTAACCACTCTATGACCTGATGCAATTCTTTCTTTGTTCTACCCTTCTTTTCCACTTTTGCGAGATACAGAGGATAGACTGACGCAAAGGTCATTTTGGCGATGCGCTGATCATGTGTGTTGGAATTGTTCATACCTTCTTTTTTAGCATTAACGAAAGTTGTTGGACATTGTGATTGCGGTTAAACGTTTAGGTGTTCGGTGAAGGCAATCTTGGTTTACCTCATCGTCATCTCCTTTCTGAATCGTTTTCATGCGTGTTACGAGTTGTGCCCCAGCGACAATTATCTTATACTAACGGCTCGGACTTCACGAACAATACCCACGCCAAACCTAAAGTCAACAAGAATTCCACGATAAACGCAGGCCAGGCATTCAGTTCCAACGCGAGCGCACCATACAGACTGAGTGCGGTGGTCAGAGCCAGGGAGACAAAAGCGCCGATCATCAGAGCGCGGCGCCCCTTGGTATTCAGAGCGTCCCGACCCAACCACACGGTTACCGCCAATCCTATGAGCAAAACCCCATACCGGGAACCCATGTAGCTGAAATGCTCCCCGGGAATCATCTGCCAATATCTTCCCATGGCATCGGGCGTGAGCAACCACCCAATCCCAAAAATGCCCAATACAGTGGTTGCGGTTAAAACGAGTTTAGTGGTGATCATGGTCACTCCTTAAAATGGGTTTAGGCGTTGCATGGGACGCTCAACGATAAGATTCATAAACTTCTCCGGGACATCGGTTCGTGACCATTGGGACAACCCTTCGGGAAGTGGGGTCTTTCATAACCAAGGCAGCTCCAGCGTCATTATTTGCCGTGTCAGTTTTCATGCTACCTGAGCAATGTCAGCTTTTTGGTTTCAATGAACTTGCCGGCTTGGAAACGATAGAAATAGACGCCGCTTGGCAAATCTACGGCATCCCATTGTCGTGAGTATTTCCCTGCAGGCAACTCCTCGGAAAAGAGAACCGACACTTCCCTACCTAGGATGTCAAACACCTTCAGGGAAACGAACGATCTCAAAGGAAGACTAAATGAAATATTTGTCGTTGGATTGAAGGGATTTGGGAAATTTTGCTCAAGTGCAAAACGGCCGGGAATTTCTTTTTCTCCATTCTTGATGCTGGTGATCATGTTCGACAATGGTCGTCTCCAGACTCCATTACCAAAGAAACCCGCAAAGAGATCCGTTCCAGTGGTAGCAAGAGACCAAACCGCTCTCTGTGTAAGGCCAGAATCCACCTGAGTCCAGCTTGTGCCGTTGTTGGTGGAGAGAAAGATACCGCCGCTTTCAGTACCCGCGAAGAGACTCGCCTTGTCTGCCACAAGTGCCTCTATCCAACCGCCGGTGAGCCCAAAATTTGCCCGACTCCAGCTCGAACCACAATTGGTCGAGAGAAATACACCGCTCCCCTCAGTCCCCGCAAAAATATTCCCTCCATTAACGGCAAGGGAGAGAATTGTGGGGTTCGCCAGGCCAGAGTCGATTTGTATCCAACTTATGCCATCGTTGGTGGAGAGGAATGCGCCCGAACTAGACGTGCCCGCAAATAAATTTTCTCCGTTCACTGCCAAGCAAGAGATCGCCGTATATGGCAAACCTGCGTTTGCCTGTGCCCAAGTCGTGCCATTGTTGGTGGAAAGAAAGACACCGCCCCCTGAAGTACCTGCAAAAATGTTTAATCCGCTGGCGGCAAGCGACCAGACCGATGTCTGCGTAAGGCCAGAATCCACCTGAGTCCAGCTAACACCGTTGTTTGTGGAAAGATAGACACCGCCCCCATTCGTACCTGCAAACAGATTTTTTCCATTGAACAAAAAAGTACGAACATCCCTGTTCGTAAGGCCAGAGTCCATCGATGTCCAGCTTGTGCCACCGTCGATCGACCGGAAAACTCCGTCTCCTGCGGCTGCAAATAGATTGGTGTCGCTGGCAGCAAGACTCACCACGGAAACACTGTCAAGACCGGTTTGTACCCACTGCGAGAACATCGGCTCCGTAAATTCAAATTGACAGAGCACCAACAATAATAATCGAAATGTGCTCTTGATGGTCTTCTCCTTTCTTGGAAATGTTAAAATCACCTTCACTGTCCCTTGAGCGGCGTTACGCTTGTTGCTGAAGTTGTTTTGCCTCTTTGATTCAATGCCCGTCTGCCGACCTCTATGAATAGGTCACTCGGGCTTCTGCGCCGGCGGCGGAAAATAGCCTAGTTGTGTCAATCCGGCCAAGTTATCCCACGTTACCCACATTTCCGCAACCTTGCCATTCTCGAACCGTTGAACGCCGGCGATCTCTAAAGACATCTCTCGGTTTGAAGGCGGAAAGGGACCCATCTGACCCTTCTGAGTCGCGACGTACGTACCGTGGAACGCCACAAAGTTACCTTCCGCAACGACATGGTCAATGATCATACGAGAATCCGGGAAAGTTGCTGAGTCTTGTCTCAGATAGTTCTTGAAATCTTCCAGACTGTTCACTTTCACATCGGGAGTCGCCTGACAATGACGGACGAAATTCACCAGGCCCAAGTCATTAAGACCCTCGAAGTTCTTGTTGTTGATGGCGTCGATGCTGCTGAGAAACACCTGTTTGTTATGCTCCGCCTGCTGTATTGCAGAAGGATTACAGCCGGCCAGGAGCACCACGAGTGCTGTTCCAGCCGTCAAAAAGACGTTCGAGGGTCTCATCTGTGGTTCCTTTCTCCAGAATCATTTGGCAAAACTATCTCAGCTCACGCCCCGGCAAACAACGCAATCCGCCTCAGGCGAATTACCCCGAAGGTCCTTTCGGGGGAAGTGAGGCTTTTTGAATGTTCACAGTTCCAACGTCGAGTTTTGGGCTGTTATGCGATCGTTGTGACCGAGTCATCAAAAACTACGTCTCCTTTTTATCCATCCAAATGCAACCCCGAATGGAATACCAATGGCAGCACCATAAATGGGGTAGCCCAATGCAACACCAACGCCAATGCCGACTGCAACCCACGCCCCAATCCATTTGCCCATTACTTTCGGGTCATGATGCCCCTTATGATTAAGAATATCTTCTTGTTGAATCATTATCGCTCTGACAAAATGTTATTAATGATAACATCAGAAATATTATTGAACGACCATCACACAATGGCGCATACCGTCGGCCGTAAAAACGGATATTTTTGCGCACACGAGATATTCAACTTCAGCGAGCAGAAGTGTTAAGCTTCATCGGCAGACGTCGATCTTTTTCTCTCCAGGTTAACCACCGCGCACCATCTTTGCCGCTTTCTTGCACAGGCAAAATGTACATGGATCGCGCTTTACGGCACAAGACCAGAGCCAACGGAATTGACAACGCGCTATTCGTCACGGAAATATTGCCGCCATCTTGTCGAGGCACTGTTCAAGACCTTTCCTTGACACCTCCATCATCGGACCAACCTCCCAGCTGAATTCGGTCACGGTAACTTCGGTCTTGTTGTTAGCGAGTTCTTTGAACGTGACTTCGTTACGCATTTCCTTTGGCATTTCGCTGGGTAGGCCCTGCTTGGCAGGATCCATCGGATTGCCGTGCTTGTCCGTGAAGCGTAGGATATAAACGAACCGTTTCATCGGCACTATTTCGTCATAGGACCAGGTGTTATACATGTCCTGACCGCCCAGGAACTCCTTTGGCGCACGC